>NZ_JBMPOT010000022.1:0-78286 GCF_049340425.1 Undibacterium sp. JH2W
TTCATTCTCAACTACTTCAGGCTATTTACAGCTCCAGGTTTCCGCGGCATTGCTGCGCTCAAACCTAAGTATTACTCCCTTCTTCGCCCGCTCTTCAGCGGGAGGCGGACTATAGCAAATTTACGGCTCGCTTTGCAAGTTTTTCGTGAAATTATTTATTGGGTTCTTTTGGGCATATCAGATGCAGGGAACGGTGCGCACGGCGCGTCCTACTGCCCGCTATCAATAACGCAACTGATTTATTTAAGTATCAGCTTTCTATACAAGGAAATCTTTATATCAAAGCACATGCGGTTAAAATACCGGATTCATCAAACCACTAAGTCAAAGACTTGCTTATATAAATAAGTGAGTCATTTTTGCCATTAGTGTCATCCGGACCGAATTTATGTTGCGCATTAACGATTTACAACTCCCACTAGACCATGCTGAAGACGAGCTGAAAGCAGCCGTACTGAGGGAATTGGGTATCACTGAAAAAGAGCTGATCAACTTTACCGTATTCCGTCGCAGCTACGATGCGCGCAAGAAGACGGCGATCATACTGATCTATACGATAGATGTGGAAACCACGAATGAAGCTGCCTTGTTGGCCAGCCACAGGAACCGCACAAAATTATCGGAAACACCGGATACGTCCTATAAGTTTGTTACGCATGCGGACGATAAGTCATTCAAGCGCCCGGTTGTCATAGGCTTTGGGCCTTGTGGTTTGTTTGTGGCATTGCTGCTGGCGGAAATGGGCTTTCGCCCTATCGTGCTGGAGCGCGGCAAGACGGTACGTGAGCGCACCAAGGATACTTGGGGCCTATGGCGCAAGCGTGAGCTGAAACCAGAATCGAATGTGCAGTTTGGCGAAGGTGGTGCCGGTACTTTTTCTGATGGCAAGCTATATAGCCAGATCAAGGACCCCAAGCATTATGGCCGCAAGGTATTGACGGAGTTCGTCAAGGCAGGTGCACCAGAAGAGATTATGTATGTCAGCAAACCCCATATCGGCACCTTCCGTCTGGTGAAGATGATAGAAGAGATGCGCCATAATATAGAAGCGCTGGGTGGTGAAATCCGTTTTGAACAAAGAGTGACCGATATCAATATCGTCGATGGTCAGGTTCAGGGTGTAAAGCTGAATGACAACGAATATATAGAGACAACACATGTGGTGCTGGCGATAGGTCATAGCGCCCGCGATACTTTCAAGATGATTGCTGACCGCGGGGTGTATGTAGAAGCGAAGCCGTTTTCCATAGGTTTCAGGGTAGAGCATCCGCAGTCTGTTATCGACAAGGCGCGTTTTGGCCCGAACGCAGGCAACAAGATACTGGGGGCGGCAGATTACAAGCTGGTGCATCACGCAAGAAATGGCCGTTCCGTATACAGCTTCTGTATGTGCCCAGGTGGCACGGTGGTTGCGGCAACGTCCGAGCCAGGCCGTGTTGTGACGAACGGCATGAGCCAGTATTCACGCAATGAGCGCAACGCTAACTCAGCTATCGTGGTGGGCATTACGCCTGCCGACTACCCCGGCAACCCGCTGGCAGGTATAGATTTGCAAAGGGCACTGGAAGAAAAAGCTTATGAAATTGGCGGTCACAACTACAATGCACCTGGCCAGTTGGTGGGAGACTTTTTAGCCGCACGTCCATCGACGGTCCTGGGAACAGTGGAACCGTCTTATAAACCTGGCATTACTTTATGCGATCTGGCAGAGGTATTGCCAGAATTTGCCATCACGGCCATACGTGAAGCTTTGCCTGAGTTTGATAAAAAAATCAAAGGCTTTGCCATGAAGGATGCGATACTGACTGGAGTAGAAACACGCACATCATCCCCCATACGTATCAAGCGTAACGACGATGACTTGCAAAGCTTGAATACCCGCGGCCTTTTCCCGGCAGGTGAGGGTGCAGGCTATGCAGGCGGCATTTTGTCCGCAGCGGTCGATGGCATCAGGGTAGCCGAGGCGGTCGCCCTGGATATACAGGCCCAGGTATAAACAACCACACCCGGAATAAAAAAAATGGCAAAAACCTGAAACGTTTTTGCCATTTTTTTATCTGCATTTACCCTAACAGATCTTCCAGTCCCGCAGTCAGCTCGCTTAATGGCGGCATTTCTTCCAGTATGAGTTCTGGTTTAATGCCAAGTTTTTTCGCTACATCTATTGGAAATGTTGCTTCACGCTCTTCTTTTGAATAATGACTTTCCTCTCCGCGGGCACACCAGGCCGCCAAATGCACCACCGCGCCTATCTGGTCAAACTCTGAATGCTGTAGTGGCTCGGCACAGGCCTTGATAGCAGTAGAGAAAGTATCTGGGAAACGCCAGCGCTTCGCCAGCTCAGCACCTACATCAAAAAAGTCATAGCCAAACGAAGTATGCTCGACATCTGGTCTGCGTGCATCCAGTGGCCCTGCAGTCTTGTCTACTTGCAGCATTTGCTCAGGCATGCCGGCATGCATGACCAACTGGCCTATGGCATGCATCAAACCTACGGTAAAAGCAAAGTCTGAATTGCAATGGGTTTTTTTTGCCAGCCATTTTGAGACTACGGCAGTATGCAGGCTATAGCGCCAGAATTGCTTCAGGTCGACTCCGGGCATGGCCTTGAAACCGCTCGTCAAACCACTACTGACAACCAGAGTACGCACGGTCATGAAACCCAACATCAGAACTGCA
This sequence comes from Undibacterium sp. JH2W, assembly GCF_049340425.1. Lineage (NCBI taxonomy): Bacteria > Pseudomonadati > Pseudomonadota > Betaproteobacteria > Burkholderiales > Oxalobacteraceae > Undibacterium > Undibacterium sp. JH2W. The sequence goes on from NZ_JBMPOT010000022.1 coordinate 2,680, forward strand.
TCATCGACTGAACCTACAGTCCTGGAAGCATGATAATAAGAGGAGTTTGCCAGCCGCAGCAATTTTGCACTCAGGACTTGATCTGCAGACAGCTTGCGGGCAATTTCATCTATGGAGACATCGTCATTATTAAAACTGTCTATGACCTCCTGGACGACTTTGGGTATCGATGGCAAAGCATTTTGCTGCTGAAACAGAGTCTCGATTTTCATAGGGCATCTCCTTTGGGGATGTAGATACAAGGGGTCTGAGTCCCTTATTATTTCTGGAAATTGATACACCTTCAGCAAATTTTCCATACTCGCGGAAAGAATGCACATTGCTATCAAAAATCATACTCTGATATTGGTTTTTCAGAAATCCTTTTTTTGCTCCTTGTCTTGCTTTACATAATTTTTCCATTCGGAAGTGAGTATTTCTCAATTCCCTGACATGCAGCTTTTGCATGTGCAGGTGTAATTTGTTACTTTCTCGTCAGCAGGCTTTTTGACTTGTTTCTTTACTTCACTTCAGGGTGGACATGGTGGTAAAGTAGTTTTTAGTATCCATAGTTTTGAACAGGTTCATCAAGTCAGGGCAAGCAGACAGGAGACACATCATGCAAAATGCCATAGAACTCGCAACACAAGTCGGTGAAGAACTCAAATCCAAAAAACTCATCCTCAGCATCGCCGAGTCATGTACAGGCGGTGGCGTAGCGCATGCCATCACGGAAATCGCTGGCTCTTCAGAATGGTTTGATTGCGGCTTTGTCACTTATTCAAACTCTTCCAAGACTGAGTTGCTGGATATACCGGCAGCCTTAATAGCCCAACATGGTGCGGTCAGCGAAGAGATAGCCGCAGCCATGGCACAGGGGGCGCTGGCCAATTCTGAAGCGCATCTGTCCTTATCAACCACAGGTATCGCAGGACCTAGCGGAGCAGTACCCGGCAAACCTGTGGGCACCATTTGCTTTGGCTGGGTGGTTGGCGGCGTGACACATACGGAAAGGCTGGTATTTGCCGGTGACAGAAAAGCTGTGCGCGAGCAAACCGTGGTCCATGCCCTGGATAAATTGCTAAGATATATCAAGGAATTATAAATGCAGGCATCATTGTCCATGCCTGCCCGCAGCTGTATGCAAACATCTGCACAGACATCTGCAAACACAGGCCGCCTGCATGTCTTGCTGGTGGACGATGATACTGAAATTACAGCACTACTCAGTAATTACCTGGAAAAATTTGATATCAGTTGCAGCGCCGTCCATGACGGCACGGCCATGCGCTCAAGCTTACAGACAAGCAAATTTGATGTCATTTTGCTGGATTTGATGCTGCCAGACGAAGACGGATTAAGCCTGCTACGTCAGTTGCGCCGTCATACCAGCACACCTGTCATCATGTTGACTGCCCGGGGAGAATTCAGCGACAAGATACTGGGGCTGGAATCTGGCGCAGATGATTACCTGGTCAAACCCCTTGATACCCGTGAACTGGTGGCGCGCATACAAAGTGTCAACAGGCGGGCGCAGACCTCGGCCCAGCAAATGCAAGAACAAAAAGACAGTCAGCCGACTGAAATACGCTTTGACGCCTGGACACTGAATTTGCCATCGCGGCAACTCTGCAACCCGGAAAAACTGATTATCCCTTTATCAAACGCCGAGTTCCGGCTCTTACTGGCTTTTATCAAAAGGCCGGGGCAAATAATGAGCCGCGATCAATTGATCGATTTTGCACACCATAAATCCACTGAAGTCTTTGACCGAAGCATAGATTTGCTGGTGTCGCGCTTGCGTCAAAAATTAGGGGATGATCCTCGCCACCCCAACCTGTTAAAAACCATACGCGGGGAAGGTTATCTGTTCAATGCAAGCGTGCGATGAAAAAACTGCTACCTGATACTATTTTCAGCCGTCTGTTTGGCATGGCGATGGCGGCGGTGCTGCTGAGTCATATTGCCACTTTTATCCTGCTGTTTGTGTTTCTTGGCGATCATCGCCCACCGCCTCCGCCTGGGCCACCGCCACCACATCATGTCCACAGTCTGTTCAGCGGGCCCTTCCTTGGGTTTTGCCTGAGTATGTTGCTGCAATTATTATTGCTGGCCGTTGCCACCTGGATAGGGTCACGCAACCTGGCCCGCCCTATACAACAACTGGCTGCCGCCGCAAGCACGCTGAGCAACCATGAGCAGCCGAAAGCAATTCCAGAAATAGGCCCGGAAGAAACACGCCAGAGCGCCCAGGTATTCAATCAGATGCAAGAGCGGCTGTTTCAGCAAATGGAAGAGAGGGAACGTTTTCTGACAGCAATATCCCATGACTTGCGCACTCCCCTGACGCGCATGAAGCTGCGGGTAGAACAGATGCATCCAGAAACCATCAACGACAAGCTGCTCGATGATGTGGAAGAAATGCGTCTAATGCTGGACGCTACCCTTGATTATCTGCGCGGTAGTGAAGAGTCGCTGCAAATGCTGGACATCAATTCACTCGTGGCAGCCATCGTTGACAATATGCAGGATGAGGGCAAACCCGTCAGCATGCATGGCACAGCCCTGCCATTGCCAGCCTTGCCCAATGAACTGAGGCGCTGCATTAGCAATTTGCTGGGAAATGCCATTTTTTATGGCGCGGCAGCAAAAATCAGCCTGCATGACTCGCCCAATGAGGTGCTGATCTGCATAGCAGATCAGGGGCCCGGCATACCTGAGACCGCCCTGGAAAAAGTATTTGCCCCGTTTTTTCGTCTTGCAGCCTCCAGGCATAAGCATACTGGTGGAGTTGGACTGGGCTTAAGCATCGCCAGGGAAATTGCCCGGCGCCACCATGGCAGCCTGATATTGAAAAATCGCACTGACCAGCAAGGCCTATTGGCAGAACTGCGCTTGCCACGCCCGTTGTAGATAAACCGGCATTGTGTCAAAACCGATACAAAGCGGACACAAGCTGGCAACATCCTGATGCGATATTCTCAATCAAGACCGATTTGATTGAAGGAGAATACAATGAGCAGCATCACTGGCCTGATTGGCAGCAGCAATAGCTATTCCCAGCAAACTGGCAGCACGCAGCGACGTGAGCGTGACACCAGCAAAATAGCAGACAATGTTTTTTCCAAGCTCGATACCAAGAACCAGGGCTATCTTGAAGTACAAGACCTGGAAACGGCATTCAGTAATATCGCCGGAAATTCCACCAGCAGCACAAACACTGCCACTAGTAGCACGGCCAGTAACAGTCCCGCAAGCACTGATAGCAGCAATAACATTAATAGCAGTATTAATGACTTGTTCAAAAAACTCGATAGCAATGGTGATGGCAAACTGACTAAAAGCGAGTTTAGCGATGGCATTAAAAAACTAAGTGATGCTTTGGAAGGGCAATTTCATGCCCGACGTACCCGTGGCGCAGAGAGTTCGCGCCCGCCACCACCGCCAGAAGGAGGCGGACTAGATAAGGCGCAGTTGACTGATTTATCGGCCAAAGTTGCTCAAAGCAATAGCAGCGCAGGCGCAGCATTGAGCCAGGTAGCGCAAAATTTTGACGCGGCAGATACCAATCAGGATGGCAAGGTCAGCCTACAGGAGACCCTGGCTTACCTTGAAAAAAGCATACAGGCCAGCTCGACAGGCAGCACTTCTGGCGCAGCCAGCAGTTCGGCGGCGGACAGTGGCAATACCGGCACCACCAGCACGACAGGTACATCTGATACCAGCACTGCCTCATCAACAAGTAGCTCAAGTACGGACGCCGCTTTATTCAAAAAAGCCTTGCAATTATTACGCGCCTATCACTCACCTGCTACCGCCAGTGCACCAAGCATTGCCGTCAGCGCCTGACCTGACAAAGACCGGACAAAAAAATGGTCCATGTTTTTATACATGGGCTTTTTTTAGGGAAACTATTGCTACTCGCGGTTTTGCATGAGTAATTCATTAATCAATACGGACTCTATCTTGTCAGTCTGCAGGGCCTGATTAAGGCCGGACTTGAGCTGAGCCCTGACGGTATCGAAACCCTCCTCGCTATGCAAGTCGTCAGGATCTATCTTGGCAAACTCAATTTGAAATAAATTCGTCAACAATTTCTTGTTTTCAAATAACCAGTCACTATCTGCGGTGCGGACTTGTATAGTGACCTGCATGCGTACTACCTGTCCATTCAGGTTCGCTACCTGTTGTGGCAAGACAAAATAGCTAAGGCCGGCAGCATTACTGTTCACACTACGAATGTAAAAGAAAATCGCCAGCAAAATGGAAAAACCAACCAGGACGATCACCGCAGCATAAACACCGAAGCGGTCATTTCCAATATCCTTTTTTTTAACTGCCTTTCTTTCCAGTGCGGGGGTTTTTGGCGTATAGGCAGGTGGTGGATGGCGTACAGGGGTAGCCTTGGGGGCAGATGCTGCTGCCTCTGGCTCATCAGCCTCAAAGTCCAGCTCAGGCACAGGCTTTTGAGGCTCACTGCCATCTATCGCCTCAAAATCCAGTTGTGCACTGAGTATGCTGGCTTTTGACCTATCTTTAGACATGACTACCTCATAAGGCTCGGATATGGCTGCATAGCCACGACCTAGCGATTATATTACCAATGGGAAATTTTTTAAGCCAGGAAAACATCTGCCTTATTTTACTCAATTTCGCAAAACGTCAGCGCACACATATGATTTGAAAAGCTTGGCAATTCAACCCAATATTCTTATTATATTGACCATGATTATTTTATCAATATAAACTGCCTTATCTTGTCACAAGCCAGTGCAACCACCTTGCAGCCAACGCTTCGTTACAAACTAAGGGTGTAAAACAAGCGCCGATTTCGCTATCATGGCGACATTCCCCCGCAAGACATTACACGCATGACCACATCCCCTATTCCAAAAGTCAGAAACCTGAGCATAGATAATATCAAGGCCGTCTTGATATTTCTGGTTGTATTTGGTCATCTGATCGAAATTTATGTCGGGGAAGATCATGTCCTTCGTTCCATCTGGGTGTTTGTATATTCTTTTCACATGCCCATGTTCGCTCTGATGTCAGGCATGTTTTCCAAGGCACAATGGGATGATAAAAATGCTACACAATTAATTTCTACCGTGTTGGTGCCATTGATAGGCTTTGAAATTATTTATGAGGCAACTGAATTTTTCCTGAAGGGCAACGTCAGCGTTTATGCTGGCCTGGTAGCCCCTTACTGGATGCTATGGTATTTGCTGAGCTTGTTGTGCTGGCGTTTATTGCTGCCTCTGTTTTCACGTATGCAATTCGGCGTTATGCTGGCAGTGGCATTATCTTTGGCGGGCAGTTATTCAGAACATGCAGGCTACTTTCTGGGCGTATCGCGCACCCTGATCTTCTTCCCTTATTTTTTACTGGGCTGGAAACTTGGTGCCAATGTATTCAGCGTCAAGAAAAATGAAAGACTGGTGCTCAGTGCCGTCATCGTGGTGGCTGCTCTGATTGGCTCCTTCATGCTGAAGAATGATTTTGACTATCGCTGGCTGTATGGCAGTTATTCCTTGCACCGCCTGGAAATGGCGAATCTGACTGGCAGCATGTATCAGTTATTACAGTATGCGGCGTCGACCGTTATCGGGCTGTCTGTCCTGTACTTACTCGCGCAAAAAGAACTGGGGCTGGCCAACATAGGCAAACGCTCTATCTATGTCCTGGTATGGCACGGCATGGCGCTCATTATTTTGCAGGAGACTGGCGTATTACGCGCCATCTTCAAACATGAAAATACGATAGCCCTGGCGGTCTCAGCCCTGGTTTCCATGGTAATTACCTGGGTGTGCGCCCATGAAAAGACTGAATTGCTGACCAAGCGATTTATTCTCAATCCGCTGAGCTGGTTGTTAATACCCCAGGCAGCCCCTATATCCGCAGCGATTGCAGCTGAACAGGATAAGCCTGTACAACAGGAACCTTAAGAAACTCTTCAGAAAAGCTGGCTGGCTTTATTTCTCAGAGCCAGCTTGTGATTTGCCTTCATCAAACTGCTGCGGATGTTTGCCGGAGATACCGCAATAAAACTCGCGTATCTTGATCATGTCGGCAGCAATATCGCCGCTAACTGTAAACATCTTGCCTATACCACCAGCCTTACGTTTGAAGTCAAGATAACCAAGCGCAATCGGCACTCCAGCGCCCTGGGCAATATAGTAAAAACCTGTCTTCCAGTGCGTGACTTTACCGCGCGTACCTTCTGGTGGCACGATTACGGTCAGCCTCTGATTGGCGTGAAACGCATCTACCGTGCCCTGCACCAGGTTGCCGGACTTGCTTCTATCAACAGGAATGCCTCCCAACCAGCGCATGATATGCCCGAATACAGGGGGGAACAGGCTGGACTTACCCATCCAGTACACACGCAAACGCAGGGCAAAACAAATCATCAGGGTGAACGGAAAATCCCAGTTACTGGTATGCGGTGCAGCGATCAATACATATTTCTGTTCGGCAGGGACGATACCTTCGACTTTCCAACCAGCCAACTTCAGACACAGGATGGAAATCCAGCGCATGAGAGTGTTAATGATGGGAGTTTCAAAAATGGTAAGATGCATGCCGTAAGTCTTTGATAAGAAAAGAGAATTCTGCCTTCTCTTCAAGCAAGCGGCATTATAGTGAGCAGCAGCTAAATGGGAAATAAATATCTGCTTTTTTTAAGTTAATTAACGAAAGCAATATTAAAAACAATTCCTCAAGTCTTCACCCAATGCAGGATGTGATCCCATTGTGGCAAATCTTTTTCCACCCTGGAGGGGGCAACATCCCATAAGGTGGCTCCATGTGCAGCCAGTTGTATATAGTTTTGGGTATCGCGCAAGAAGCCAAGAACAGGCAAACCCAGTTGGCCTACATAATGCTCCAGCTGCTCGGCCGCCTTGCTACGGGTATTTACCCGCATGCCCAGAATTCCTATCTGATAGCCATTTTTTTTATGATGAGACAGGTTCTTCAGAAATTCTTCAGTTGCCAAAATATCAAAGATTGAAGCTTGCAGGGGGACGATGATTTTATCTGCAGATTTCAGCACCGCATCAAGCTTGCTGCCTGTGAGGCCAGCCGGCGTATCCAAAACCACATGAGTAGTGCCCTTGGGTGGTTTTAATACATTGCCATCGGCGATATCCCAGGGCTGGATTTGTGGCAGATTCTCGGGCCGCAGAGTGAGCCAGGTGCGTGAAGATTGCTGCACATCGGTGTCACCCAGCATGACTTTATGCCCACTTGAGGCAAAATAGCCTGCCAGGTTAGTGGCCACTGTGCTTTTTCCTACCCCGCCCTTGGGATTGACGATTGCTATGACTGGCATGTCCACTCCTTGCTAGAGTTCAAGAACTGCTACACCTGCTGTGATTAGGCATTCTAACCACAGCATGTATATATTTCATCCATAAAAACGAAAAACAGCCAAGCGCGCAACGAAAATCCGGAAAAAATCAGGCAGGCACCAATAAAGCCAATTGCTCAGGAGTCAGGTAACACCACTCCCCCTCTTCCAACTCCAGCGATTCCAGTGCCAACTTGCCTATGGCAGTACGTTGCAAGGCAGCACAATGATTGCCAGCCGCCGCCAACATGCGCTTGACCTGATGGTATTTGCCTTGCTCCAGCACGATTTCCAGGAGATTGTCGCCCAGCTTCTGACAATGCACGGCGGCCAGAGGTGCAGGTTCATCATGCAGTTTCACACCTTGCAACAATAAGCTGATCAATTCTTCAGTCACTGGCTCAGCTGTCCTGGCCTGGTACACTTTGGGAACGTGGCGCTTGGGTGAAGACTGTGCGTGGATGAATGGCCCATCATCCGACATCAGCAACATGCCGGTCGTATCATGATCCAGTCGCCCGACAGGCTGTACATCGCGCCAGCTGAATTGTTCAGGTAATAGTGTCAATACGCCAGGGTGATGGCTGGGCTTGCGTGAACACTCAAAGTTCGCCGGTTTATTGAGGACGATATACACACGTTCGCGATATTCCCAGTCTTCATCAAAGATATGAAACTGCAAACCCTCGGTTTCCAGGCTAGTCTTGACGTTGCGTATTATTTCACCATTGATGCTGACTTCGCCATCTTCTACCAGATCGCGGCAATATTTTCGGGTACCAAATCCTTGCGACTGCAAGATTTTATCTAAGCTTAATTTTGTCATGACGCGACTTTATCAGATGTGCACCTGTCAAGGCTAGTCGCTCCTGCCAGCTTTCACTCCAATACAGCAGTTTCATCCTCTGTCAACTTGGGTTCCAGGGGTAAATTAATTTTAAAGCAAGTTCCTTTGCCTAACTCGCTATCAACCACGATATTTCCCCCCAGTACACCGGTCACCAGGTTGTAGACGATATTCAAGCCCAGGCCACTGCCGCCTTGCCCAAGACGGGTAGTGAAAAAGGGATCGAAAATCCGGCTAAGGTTCATGTCTGGTATGCCCTTGCCATTGTCACGCACAGTGATTTCAACAAATTCCGCATCCATAATCCGGGCGACGATCGTGACCGTACCACGATAATCGCCCTCAAAAGCGTGGATAAATGCATTATTAATCAAGTTGGTCATGACTTGACCCAAAGGCCCTGGATAACTATCCATCATCAGCTTGGGCGGTACATGATAGACGATATCGTGGCGCGTCTTGCGTATGGTCGGCCCCATCGTGACGATGAGTTCAGACAGCATTTCATCGAGAGCGAATACCCGGCGATTGGCACTGGTCCTGTCCACTGCGACTTGCTTGAAGCTAATTACCAGTTCAGAAGCCTTGCTCAGATTGCGCAAGAGTAAATCAGCACCCGTCTTGGCATTTGTTAAATACTCTTCAAGTACAGAACGACGCAAGCCTTTTTTAAATTCGAGCAATACATCATTGGTATGCTGGGACAAGGTGCTGGCGACAGTAACGCTGGTGCCTATGGGTGTGTTGAGCTCATGCGCCACTCCCGCCACCAAAGAACCAAGGGCGGCCATTTTTTCTGTCCTGAGCAATTCCCGCTGCGCCCTCTGGAGGTTTTCCAGGACGACAGTCAATTCGCTATTGGCAGCTTCCAGTGCCTGGGTACGCTCCGACACCCGTCTTTCCAGTGTGGTGTTCATATTGCGGATTTCTTGCTCATTCTGGCGTTTTTCAGTAATGTCCTCTTGCACCAGAATAATCAGGGGTTCATTGCCAAGACGTATCATGCGTCCAGATACCTGACAGAGAATGATTTTCTCTTGCTGCCCACAAGTCAGCCAGGCTTCGTAGTCGTGAATTTCACCATCACGTTCGACGATGCGCAGGATTTCAAGAAAATCTTCCTCATTGCGCCAGAGCGCCTGCTGGGTTTCCTTATCACCGAGGATTTCGTCATGTGACCAATAGAATTGCCTGACCCAGGCATCATTCACATCGATCATGCTGTAATGCTGAGCTTTACGCAACACCGTCATGGCGACCGGAGATGCCTGGAAAATGCCAGTAAATTTTTCTTCAGTTACTTTCAAGGCCTGCTCTGCACGCAGGCGCTCATTGAGTTCTTGCTGCAAATTAATGTTTTGCGCTTCTCTTTCGGTAATCAGTCGCCCCAGATTCAGGCGCATTTTATCCAGACCCTGAGCCAGGTTACCGATTTCATCCTGGCGCCCCCATTCCAGCGTCTGGTCCAGCTTGCCACGTGCCAGCCTGGCTGTGGCCGATTGCAATTCCATGATGGGCCTGACGATGCGACGTTCAAACAAGAGCCAGATCAGAATAAAAGAAAACACCACTTGTACCAGCAAAGCCAAACCCAGTTTGAGAAAATCGGCCCACAATTCTTTTTCTATGTGTTCGGTGGTCAATTCCAGCATGACACTACCTATCACCTTGCTTTCCAACAAAATAGGGCGCTCTTCACGCAAGACTTTGGCGTCGGCTTTCTTGAATTTACTGCTATAGGCAAACACAGACTTGGATTCATCCAGCACTTCCACGCTGACCACTTCCGGGTTGCGCATGACAGCTTGTATGAATTGATTGGCGACCGCCTTATCGAGAGTCCAGACTGGAACGGCCATACCACGTGAGAGCATGTCAGCATATTGCGACATGGGATTGCGTACGCGTAGCTGCAGTTCCCGTTCGTATCTGTCCTGTACCAGGAAGCGCCCCAGAACTATCGCAGGCAATACGATGCCAACCACAACGCCGATAATAAGAATTTGTCGGAGAGAGAGTGTACGCAATGGATTACCTGTTGTTTGCAGCGACTACTTCGATTGTTGTTTACGCCACAATTGTATATTTGCTGTGATTAATTTGCTCATCACGTTTTGTTTGTCCAGTTTATAGACAGCTTTGGCAATACGCCCGCGCATTTCCGGTGTGTTGCACGCTGATTTATGAGACAAGGTCAAATATAAATTTTCGTTCGTAATCGGTGGCGTGACGGTTTTCAAGCCTGAAATATTGAGTTTGGCGACATAGGCCAAGCCCGGGTCTTCTTCATAAATCAAATAATCAGCACGCGATAAGCTTAGCATCTTCAAAGCCTGTTCCAGGCTCGGGACCATGGATATCTTCAATGATTCCTTGGCATAACGGTCAAACTCTTCACCAAAACTATTATTGATGACGGTTACACCTTGTTTGCCCGTCAGGTCAGACCACTTTTTATAAGGCAGGTTGAAGTTACTACGGGTCCAGATGACAGTGCGTGTCTCACGAAAAGCAGGATAGAAATAATCCATATACTCCAGCCGTGGTTGCGTGAAAAAAGCACCCGCCAGCAAATCTACCCGCCCCAGCTTTGCTTCTTCTTGCACCCGCCCCCAGGGGCCTACATATTTAATGTCTATCGGTATGCCAATTTCTTTGGATAATAACTGTATCCATTCTGCATTTGCCCCTATCAGGCGGTTTTCATCTTCAGGGTCACGCCAGAGATAAGGAGGATATTCAGGATTGCCGGTCGCCAGCAAAGTCTTGCATGTTTCATTGGCATACGCAGTTGAACTAAATGCGATCCCAAACAACAAGGCCGCCCCATACAGCAGCTGTAGCAAGGCAGAGTTTGAATGAATGGCTTTGTAGGATACCAGCTTCATAGCACAACCTTCTCAGCATTAAAGAGGGGGAATGGACACTTAAGTCTAACTGCTGGAATTAGGCTTGGCAAGGAAGTAGTTGTGAAGGAGGAACGCTTTCCAAAAAGAAAATAATTCCTTCAAATACTGACCATTAACGCAAGATTTTTATCACCTGACAATCAGCGGGAAAGACCGGATATTGCCCGGTCTTTCCCATTTTTTGTATATTCAAATACGATTAACGACGTACGATAGAATTACCATTGGCCCGGACAGCATCACCAGACATCAAGACCGGATCATGTTCAAAAACAAAGGTTTGCCTGTTGCCATTATCAAAGGCAACAGTCACATTCCACACCTTGGTCGATTTAACTTTTTGTTCTATCTTGTGTCCCGCCAGTGCTCCACCTGCGGCACCAGCGATGGTTGCCAGGTCACGTCCCGTGCCACCACCGACCTGATTACCCAACAGGGCACCTGCAACACCACCGGCAATCACGCCTAGTGCACCGCCCTCGCCTTCCTTGTCCTTGACTTCAATAGCAACGACTTTACCGCAATCGGGACAAGCAGGCTCCCCCCGGGCACTGACTGGTGCTGCCACGGGTTTGTTCATGGCTTGCCTGGCCACGGCGAGTGAATTATTGTATTCAGTCTTGGCATCACGCAAGCATTGCATTCTGGCCGCAGAACTCCCAGCATCTGCGCACAGTTTTTTATCCTCGTTGTAACGTTGCGTAGCGCGCTTGTTATCTGCTGCATATTGTTGTTTGGCAGTCATATTTTGCGCAAATGCACCAGTCACCGCAGATAACATCAGGCTGGCCAGCAGGATTTTTTTATTCATGTGAAACTCCTCAAATAATGGAAATATAGTATCGCCAGGCGAAACATATAGCAGTTAACGGCCATACATAAAAATTGATGACGTAAATCACAATAGTTGACAGTTACACATGCACTTAAGCAAGCGATGTCTGCGCGCATAAAAAAACCCGTCGCATGACGGGTTTTTTTATGCGCGCGCTACATGGCGATCAGATTTTTGCCTTAATCAGTTTACCCAGTTTTTCTATGCCTTCATTGATACGTTCAGGCGACACCGTCACAAAAGACAGGCGCAGGGTATTTTTTTCAGGATTGTTGGCGTAGAAAGGACCACCAGGAACAAAGGCCACATTTTGTTGTATCGCCTCATCCAGCAATTGCTTGCTATCCATATGCTCAGGCAGGGTCACCCAGATGAACATGCCGCCCTCAGGCTTGGTCCAGCGCACGCCCTCAGGGAAATGCCTGCTCATTGCTTCCAGCATGGCATTGCATTGTTTGGCATACAGAGTACGGATGGTAGGGATATGCTCACTCAGGAAACCATCCTTGATGACTTCATACACCACCATTTGTGTCAGTTGTGCTGTGTGCAAATCAGCAGCCTGCTTGGCTTGCTCGAGTTTGCGTATCAGCGGTGTTGGTCCAACGACATAACCCAGGCGTATACCTGGCGTCAGCACCTTGGAGAAAGAGCCCATGTAGATCACGCCACCCGGGTTCATATTCAACATTTTAGGCAAAGGCTCACCGCTATAGCACAGATCGCCATAGGGGTTATCTTCTACCAGCGGAATACCCATACGGGCACAAGTTTCCACCAGCTCGTAGCGACGCTCTACCGATAGGGTGCGCCCGGTTGGGTTCTGGAAATTAGGCAATGCATACATCAAGCGTGCGCCTGCGCCTTTGGCGGCGACTGAAGCTGGCACCAGACCATGCTCATCAGTATCCACCGATTCAAATGCTGGGCGATAAACGGAAAATGCCTGCAATGCACCCAGGTAACTAGGCGTTTCCACCAGGACCTTGCTGCCTTCATCGACCAGAACTTTACCGAGCAAGTCCAGACCCTGCTGGGAGCCAGACACCATCATGATTTGTTCAGGCAGGATTTTTGAATCACTGGTAGACAAAGAGTCTGCCAAAAATTCACGCAAAGGCGCATAACCGTCGGTAGGGCCATATTGCAACGCTGACTTGCCTTGTTGCGTCAGGACTTTATCAAAGGCGGCGCGCATGCGCTCTACCGGAAAAGTTTCTGGAGATGGCAAACCGCCAGCGAAAGAAATCACCTCAGGACGCATGGTCACTTTTAGAATTTCCCTGATGGCAGAGCTTTGCAACTGCTCGGCGCGGTCAGAAAATTTCCACTCTATGGGGCTGGGATTCTCAAGTTTCATGCTGGTCTCACTATCTCTCGTTTAGGATTGCCATCTCGGGCAAGTTTATTGTTTTATAAAAATCAGGCGATCTCGACGATCATTTCAATTTCTACGCAAGCACCCATAGGGATCTGGGCAACGCCAAAGGCTGAACGTGCATGCTTGCCTTGCTCACCAAAGATTTCACCGATGAGCTCAGAGGCACCATTCGTCACCAGATGTTGCTCGGTAAAATCAGGCGTGGAATTAACCAGGCTCATGAGCTTGACGATGCGTTTGACACGATTCAAATCACCGCCACAGGCTGCCTGCAAGGTAGCCATCAAATCAACCGCGACTGCACGTGCTGCCAGCTTGCCTTCTTCAGTAGAGATATTCTTACCCAATTGACCTACCCATGGCTTGCCCTCTTTTTTGGCAATATGGCCGGACAGGAATACGGTATTTCCGGTTTGTGCATACATGACGTAGGCAGCAGCAGGTGCTGCCACGGCAGGTAATTCGATATTTAATGCTTCAAGCTTTTCGTAAAATGACATGTCTATTTTCCAGAAAAAAGCGCAGCAGCCCTCACTGACGCACTAGGGGTAATTAAATTTTTATTATTATTTCCTGCAAACTTTAAGCGTTTGCAGAAGTCCAAATTTTATTCCGGCAAATGTTCTCTTGATACACAAGCAATTCAAGCACAAATACCAGTCCTCTATTGTAAGCCCGCACCCTGCCGATTAACACCCCCTAGTGTATGACTAATGGCAGATTAAATTTGGTCAGCAAGCGCTTTCCATGAAATTCACCGTTGAATATTCATGCGCCGTCCTAAGGCAACGACAATAATGACCGCCAGCGCAAAAAAAATTTCACGGCCAGTCAAGACTTCCCCCAATATCATGGCTGCGCCCAGCAAACTCATAAATGGTTGCAGCAATTGAATCTGACCGACTCGGGCAATACCACCGATAGCCAAAGCCTTGTACCAAAAGAAAAAGCCGATGAACATGGAAAATACCGAAACATAGGCAAATCCGGCCCAGGCGCGACCAGAAGCCTGCACACCATAATGCCAACCCAGCCAGGTCGTCACGGGGAGTATAACTGGCAAAGCCAACAGCAAAGCCCAGGAAATCACTTGCTGTCCGCCCATGCTTTGTGACAATCGCCCACCTTCGGCATAACCCATGGCAGCAGCGATCACGGCGACAAACAAGGCCAGGTCGGCAAGCTGAAATGAACCGCCGCCCTGCATCAGGGCAAACACGATCACCAGACCACTACCCAGTACCGCCATCACCCAAAAGCCAGTAGATGGCTTTTCATTAAAACGCAATGCTGCAAACAAGGCCGTGGCCAAGGGCAAGATACCCAGCACAATAGCGCCGTGTGTAGCAGGTACATAAGCCATGGCGACAGAACTGAACAAGGGAAAACCAACCACCACTCCCAGAGAGGTAATCAGCAGTGGTTTCATTTGTGCGCGCTGCGGCAATTTTGCTCCCTGCATCCACAACAGCAGACCAGAACAGCAGGCCGCCACCACCGCCCGCCCCAATGCGACAAAAACGGGATTAAGTTCTGCCACTGCCATACGGGTAAATGGCAGGGTCAGGCTGAAAATCATGACACCAGCCAGGCCCAGGGCCATGCCCTTGTTTTCTTGTATCAGCATGATGGACCTGCCGGCATATTCAGAGTACTAGTTATCATTGCGAACTCACTAACATAGGGTATAGCGACAAAACCAGTAGCAAGGCCATGCCATAATTGAAGATGCGCAGATTGCGCTCCTCCTTCAGCAAATGTCTGACCTTGGCGCCAAACAAGGCCCACATCCCTACACTGGGTAAATTGATGACAGCAAAAATGCCTGCAGCCAGAATGACGACGAGGAATCCACCTGTGGCCGGGATATAGGTACTGAAAGCCCCCAGTGCCATAACCCAGGCCTTGGGATTAACCCATTGAAAAGCAGCCGCACTCATGAAACTCATGGGACGAGCCTGCTCAGCTTTTTCAGCCTTGCCTGCAGCCTTGTCTTCCAAGGGCCCGGCATTGGCTATATTCCAGGCCAGGTAAAGCAAATACGCAGCGCCTGCCCATCTGAGCACTACGTATAACCATGGGAAAGTCGTCAACAATCCTGCCAGGCCAGTTCCGACTGCCAAAACCAGTATCATGAAACCTATACTGATCCCCAGCATGTGAGGCAAGGTGGCACGAAAACCAAAGTTCACACCAGAAGCCAACAGCATGAGGTTATTCGGCCCTGGGGTGATGGATGACACCAGGGCAAACAAGGCAAATGCCATCAATGTATCAATGGGCATCTTGTACCCCTTGCCTATAGAATTTACTTCGCTGTCTATGCATATGAATCTCCGGTTTTTGATGTAGTGTTTGTGCTATCCTAAACGCAAAAACCAATACAGTACCAATACACTACAAGCGATAATATTTATACTGTCATGGCCAACCTTCCATTACAGAAGATCAGTCTGGAGACTTGCAATGCTGACACCCACTTTTTTTATTTCACGCGACTCTGGCGGTTCTCTGGTTGAACAAATCGTCAATGCTGTGGCCAACCGCATCGACGACAAATTGCTACGCACCGGCGCGCGCATGCCCTCGATACGCCAGTTTGCCGATGAACAAGCAGTGTCGCGCTTTACTGTGGTGGAAGCCTATGACAGGCTGGTTGCCAAGGGCTATCTGGAGTCGCGCCGGGGAGCAGGCTTTTTTGTGCGTGAACGCGCTTCGATGTTGAACAATGTGTCGAGTACTGCACAAATCGCCCCAGTCACCCAAAATCTGGATGTGGTGTGGTTGGTACGTAATATGTTCCGCCAATTGCCGCCACAAAAAATGCCGGGCTCCGGTGTATTACCGCATGACTGGCTCGATGGTGAACTGGTGGCAAATGGCTTGCGCTCCATCAGCAGGCTGAACCAGAACCTCTTGCTGCATTACGGTACCCAGCAAGGTTTTTTGCCTTTGCGCCAGCAATTGCAATTGAAGATGGCTGAACTGGAAATCGCCGCCTCGCCCGAGCAAATCGTCATGACCAGTGGCGTCACTCAGGCACTGGATCTGGTGGCGCGTGAATTTACCCAGCCCGGCGACACCATCTTTGTCGATGACCCGGCCTGGTTCCTGATGTTTGGTTCTTTCGCCATCCTGGGCACCAAGGTGATAGGCATACCGCGCCTGCATGATGGGCCGGACGTGGCCAAGCTGGCAGAACTGGCCGCCCTGCACAAGCCCAAGCTGTATATCATCAACTCGGTCTTGCACAATCCAACTTCCACCTCGCTGTCAGCCGCCAAGGCTTTTCAGGTCTTGAAGGCAGCTGAAGAGCATGATTTCATGATCGTTGAAGATGATGTGTATTGCGACATGCATCCCGGCCCTGCGGTGCAGGCTGCCACCCGCATTGCTGCGCTGGATCAGTTGAACCGGGTAATTTACCTTGGTGGATTTTCCAAGTCGCTGGCCGCTAATCTGCGGGTAGGGTTTATTGCCACCTCACCTGAGTTGGCGA
Organism: Undibacterium sp. JH2W; assembly: GCF_049340425.1. Classification (NCBI taxonomy): domain Bacteria; kingdom Pseudomonadati; phylum Pseudomonadota; class Betaproteobacteria; order Burkholderiales; family Oxalobacteraceae; genus Undibacterium; species Undibacterium sp. JH2W. The sequence goes on from NZ_JBMPOT010000022.1 coordinate 19,481, forward strand.
TACGCCTGGCCGATCGCAAAATGCTATCTACCCTGACAACCACAGAAATTGGCGAGCGCGTCGTGTATAAAATTTTGTCAGAGGGACATTATCGCAAACATGTGGATCGCATACGCGTCAAGCTCGATGGCGTACGCGATGACATCACCAAACGTCTGGAACAGCAAGGCATGAAGGTCGATTACCGCACACCCGCTGGCATGTTCCTGTGGACCGAGACGGGCTGCGACACCAATAAGCTGACCGAGAAAGCCATGGAACAGGGTTATCTGCTGGCCCCCGGCAGTTTGTTCTCACCCAGCCAACTCCCTTCCACCAAGATGCGCATCAATATTGCAGCGATGTCTGATCCTGGTGTCTGGGAGTTTCTGAAGCGTGAGATTAACTAAAGAATTAAGGAAGTATTGTATATCAGTGCAGGCTGGCATTGGCCAGCTTGACACCGAACCAGAGAAACAGACTACCCACACCACTGGACAAGCTGGCCGACAAACGACGGCGCTGGCTAAAGTTGCGTGCCAGACGAGCGCCCAGGAAGATCAATACCGATAGATAAATGCTGCTGAATACCATGACTACGGCGCTCAGTATCAAAAAAGGAATCGCCGGTGTCGGATAAGTGGGATCAATGAATTGCACAAAGAAAGACAACAAAAACAAAATTGCCTTAGGATTCAAGAGACTGATCACCAGGGCGCGCTTGAAAGGGTTTTGCATATTGACAGCCGTCGCCTGTGTTTCTGCCATAGTTGCAGTTTTGTTACGCCATTTTTGTATCGCAGCCCAGATCAGATTTACTCCCACCCAGGCCAGATAGGCAGCACCCGCATATTTGACCACCATGAACAAAGCCGGATAAGTACGCAAGATGCCTGCTGCGCCCAGGGCCGTCAGCATGAGCAAAATACTATCACCAACAAAAATCCCTAATGCCCCCTTATACCCTTCACGTACGCCACGGGCAGTAGCGACCGCCAATACATACAGGGAATTAGGTCCTGGCAACAAGATAATGCCCAAGGCACCCAATACATAAGTCCACAAATCGGTCACGCCATAAAAATTCATTTCACTGCCCTCACATCTTGCTGATTAATCTATGCTGAGCCGGCGACATTTTTAACAAACTACACAGGCATGGGCATGAGATTAACATCTTGCTGCATTTCTTGCTGATGCCCACCCGAACCTTCTCCAGCCCTGCGTAACAGGCTCAATGCTGTATCACCTTCGCGCAAGGTCGCAGTACGTACGCTGGCACTCACCTTCATCTCCGTACCTGAGACAGAAATTGGCATGGCGACCACGGTAGCGCGGGTGCGATCAGCAATTTTTGTGGCATCTTCGGCCGATGCCTCGGGCAAGAGCACGCAAAATTCTTCGCCGCTATATCGGGCTATGCAGTCATAAGAACGCATGGCACGTTTCACACGACGACTGACTTCGACCAGGATAACATCACCCACTTGTGGCCCATGCAGGTCATTCAGATGTTTGAAATCATCCAGATCCAGCACCAGCATGGACAATTGTTTGCCCAGACGCAGATGGCGTTGCAACTCGCCGTCAGAAATGCGCATGAATTCTTTCCAGTTGGCGACACCCGTAACAGGGTCGATATTTGCCTGTCTTTCCAGCTCCTGCTCAGCACTCAAAAGCTTGCGCCTATACCTGTGTACATAGGCAGCGATGGCATGACCAGTGATGGCAACTGCGGGCAAAATCAGCAAGACACTGGCAGCCTGGGAAAAAGTACCCGATTGCTTGTACAAGAGCAGCAGACAAGATGCCGCAGTAAATAAATACAAAGGAATGCGCAACACGTTCAAGGCCAGTGGCAAGGAAATGAAAGCCATTAACACCAGCCAGGCATCGACCATATAGTGTCCCAGATAATCACGTGGCAAACAGGCATTGCTGATGAACTGCGTCGACAAGACCACGACTATCCAATACATGGCATAGCGATCCAGCTTGGGGACATTTTCTTCGGTCGCATATAGCCTTACCAGCCATAATGAATAAGCGAAGGCCGCCAGGCGTATCAACAACAAGAGCGCCAGGGGAAGGGCAAATTCATGGAATAGCACATCCACCAATGCCAAAGGTAAAAACGCCCACAACATGATGCGCACCACCCTGCGGACTTGTGCCCTGTCTTGTTTGGTGTATTGAGAGCGATAATTCTCTTCACTGACATCTTTATAATTCGTTTGCATTTTTGCACCGTTTTATTTTTCAGCTGCTCTTGGCCTGCTTACATCTATTCACGCCTGTCGACGATCAATGTGCTCAACTTTGGTCAAGAGCGCATATCTATGCTACATTCTCACTCTGAGCTTCTGGGTTTCAGATATAACGGATTTAGTCATCGAATTATTCATCATAATTATATGCCTCACTTGGACCACCAACATGTTAAAGATTGCATAGGCGACACGCCTGTAGCAGGCATGTCTGCGTCCGCGCAAACACAAGTTGCGAATACGACCTGTTGTTGTTGAGCCTGCAAATCCGTACGCAGCATGGCCTTAGCTTGCCAGCCTGTCTTGAGTAATACCCTAAGCACCCTCCTTCAATTTAGACCACATTCACACTTAGCTATTTTCACAACAAATGGACATACTTCTCTACGATAATTGGGAACGCCGCTTGCGCCCCTTCAGCCCTTTGAACAAAGACTGGGTGGGCCTGTATTGCTGCGGACCTACCGTGTATGACTATGCCCATATAGGCAACCTGCGCACTTATCTGTTTGAAGACTTGCTGCGCCGCGCCCTGGAATGGAATGGCTACACCGTACGCCATGTCATCAACATCACCGACGTCGGCCATCTGGTGTCCGATGGTGATGACGGAGAAGACAAGATGGAAAAAGGCAGCCGCAAAGCCGGTGAATCTGCCTGGCAGATTGCCGACCGTTTTACGGCTGCCTTCAAAGATGATTTGCAAAAACTGCATATCCTGGAACCAGCGATCTGGTGCAAGGCCACCGACCATATCGCTGAGCAAATCGACTTCATCGCTGCCATAGAAAAAAATGGCTATACCTATCGCACCAGCGATGGCATTTATTTTGACACCAGCAAGCAGGATGACTATGGCTTCCTGGCACGTATCAAACGCGATGCCATCAAGGCTGGCAGCCGTGTTGAACTTGGTGAAAAACTGCATGCGACCGACTTCGCCTTATGGAAATTCAGCCCAGCGGATGAACACCGTCAAATGGAATGGGATAGCCCCTGGGGTCGTGGCTTCCCTGGCTGGCATATAGAATGCTCTGCCATGTCGGCCAAATACCTGACACCCTGGTTTGATATCCATTGCGGTGGCGAAGACCATATCGCCATCCACCACAGCAATGAGATAGCACAAAACCAGGCTTGCCATGGCACCCGCCTGGCCAACTTCTGGATGCATGGTTATTTCCTGCAAATCGATTCTGGCAAGATGTCCAAGTCAACTGGTGAGTTCCTGCGCCTGCAAACCCTGCTCGATCAGAATATCGATCCGCTGGCCTATCGCTACCTGTGCCTGACGGCACATTATCGCAGCCAGATGCAGTTCAGTTTTGAAGCCCTGTTGTCAGCGCAAACTGCCCTGCAACGCCTGCGCGAGACTTACCATGCATGGCCACAGGGTGGCAGTGTCAGCGCAGAATACCGTGAGAAATTCACCGTCTTCATCAATGAAGACTTGAATGTGCCGCGTGCTCTGGCACTGGTCTGGGAAATGCTGAAAGCCGACTTGTCCGATGTCGATAAAAAAGCCACGCTGACAGAGTTCGACAAGGTATTTGGCCTGGGCCTGGCGCAATGGCAGCCTGCTGTACTGGCTATTTCGGCAGAAGTGCAAAGCCTGGCAGAGCAACGTCAGACAGCACGCAAAGCCAAGAACTGGGCAGAGGCAGACCGCCTGCGTGGTGAGCTACACGCACTGGGTTATGAAGTTGAAGATAAAGCCGATGGCATGCAAATCAAGGCACTATAATATGACGCTGTGAAGTATAAGACAGGGGAAACTATCGTTTCCCCTGTTTTTTTGGGTGAACGCTAAGGAAAGCAATATGTTTGAAAAATTTAATTTAATGCCCAGCAAATTTGCCGTCATTTTTAGTCTTGTGCTGGTCCCAGCAATCAGCATGGCGACAGATTATATAGAAGGCAAAGACATACCAGCAGAGTTACGCCCCTTCATCTTGCCCAACACTAAGTTGCTGTCTTATGAAGTGGCAGACTTGAATGGCGATGACAAGCCTGATTATGTTTTCATTCTGGAAAAACAAAAGAAACATCCTGATGATGATCCCATAGATCACGGACAACGGCCTTTGAATATCGCCATACGTCAGGCTGACGGTAAATTAAAGCTGGTCAAGACCAATGACAAAGTCGTTTTTTGCTCCGGCTGTGGCGGTGTATTTGGCGATCCGTTTTCTGATTTAACAGCAGGAAAAAAGACCTTTTCAGTCTCGCACTACGGTGGCAGCAACTGGCGCTGGGCCAATACCTATCAATTCAATTACTCGAAGAAAGACGATACCTGGCAATTGGTCAAAGTATCCGAATCGTCCTTTATGGCATTTGAACCAGACAAGGTGAAAGAAAAGATTTTCACCCCGCCTAAGCATTTCGGAAAAATTGATATCGCCGATTTTGATCCCGAGAAATTCAAAGGAGTGGGGGCCAGGTGAAGTGCAAGAAAATTGGGAGATGCCTCCCGATTTTTTACAGACTCTTTTCAAACTGCAAGCGTATCGTCGCACTTGCCGGTGTCACCATGCGACGCACGGTGCGCCCTGCAGGATCACTATATTCTGAAGCCTGCAACATATCCTGATGCAAGAGATTACTCATTGACAGGCGCAATTGCATTTTATTTTCAAGTTTCCACAAACCATACACGTCAAGATTACGACTAATGCCCGTATAGGTGCGCAAGCCAGATGTGGCCTGCACATGACCACCTGTCTGCAAATTGAAATTGAAGCCAAATGATTGCAGTTCACTGCGCTTGTAATCCATGCCCAGATTGACAGTCAAGGGCACCTGGTCGGTCAGGCGATTATCTGGCCCTGATATGGCATCCAGTGTCGACCAGTTACGTGCTGCATTCAGCCGTACTTCCAGCGGAGGTGCTGCAGCCAGAAAATTCTGTAGAGCGAACTTTGCATCCGCCTCTATCCCCATCACTTTGGCCGTGCCATGGTTATAGGGTGAAGTAATCCAGACCTTATTTTGCTCATAGAGATTTTGCATAGTCACATCCTGTACCCGCTTGGCATAGGCCGACAGACTCAACATACTATTCTTGTCGAAATAAGATTCATACGCCAGATCAGCGCCCCAGGCCAGTTCTGGCAAGAGTTGTGGGTTGCCCTGGTAATCTGGATTCGTCGGGCCATTGTCATTATTTGCCGTGTAACGCCGTGGCACCAGGCTGCGTGGCGTGGGTGCCTTATAAGTGCGGGACAAGGCAAAACGCAACTGATCTTTCTCTTGCTCAGGCAGTTTCCATAGAATTTGCATGACAGGACTCCAGACGCTGGACCGTGTCTGCACGGGTGCCATTAAACGCCCCGTAGTCTCAGTATTTAAACCTTCCCAGCGCAAACCCAGATAGGCTTGCAGACGGTTCGTCACATCCCATTCATCCTGGGCAAACATGGCTATGCGGCGTACATTGGCTTTGTAGTCTTCCACTAGCGGCTCATTGAGGGTATTTGAATTAGTCGGCCGGTCAAATTGCAAGCGAAGTTCACTGCGTTGTGTCAAAGTACCATCCCATCCAATGGCAAGGCTATGCTCTTCGCGAAAGCGGCTCAGGTATTTGCCGCTACTGCTGACACTGGTTTCTGCCGCATTCGATACGACATGCCGGTTGAAAGGCTGATCCTGAGGCGCAGGATAACCATAAAAATTAAAATCAGTCTCGCGCTTATTGTAATTCAGACCTAGCTTCGCATTCAGCTTGCTGTCCGCATCTATTCTGTGGGACCAGTTCAAATCAGTGCGCAACAAACCAGTATGCGTGGAAGTGCGGTAATTATTGTTAGGGTATTGCGTATCATTATCGCCAACTTCTCTGGTTTCATGGTCATACCCCCAGTTCACTGTGCGATAAAAATCAATCAGGCTTTGCCAGCCCAGTGTGTCGCCATTGTCCAGATTCCAATTCAATCGCGGACTCAGGCCCAGACGCCAACTGTCACCCTGATTCTTTTGCTGCATCAGGCGCAGGGTATTTAGTTTTCCCTCGACACCATAAATACTTTCTGTCACCTGGGGTCTGTTTTCATAGCCGGTTTTTGTCAAGTTACCAGTGACCGAGTAGGCGAAACCAGCGAGTTTGTCTGCCACTTCCAGAGCCAGGCTGGGATTCCAGTTATAGTCTGCATGGGCCAGGCCAAATTTGAATTCTCTCCTGGCCCGGCCCGCCGCTTTTTTCAGGATGATGTTGATGGTACCGGCCACAGCCTGTGCACTGAATTCTGCCGTCGTGGTGCGCAAGATTTCTACCCGCTCTATCAGCTCAGGCGCGATACTATCGATAGAAAATCCTGGCGCCACGGCATCGCCATTCAATAATATCTGGGTATAGCCTGACCCCAGGCCACGCATGCGCAACTCATTGCCGACAACAGAAACACCGGGCTGGCGTTTTAATACGGATGATAATTGTGTGTCGCCATACTGTAGCAACTCTGCCGCATTGATGACTATTTTGGCGGCTGTTTCATTTTTTCTTTGCATGGCGGCACCCGGCCCTGCCACTTCTACCGTTTGCACGACATCGTCTTTTTTTACAGGCACATCAGTTGCATGAAGCTGGCCGCTCCAGAACAAGAGCCAGCCCCCCACTCCAGCTACACCAGTCTTTAAACAGGATAGATATTGCAGCGACGATAAACGAGATTTATTACTTGAAACAAGCTTGGTCATGACAGTGGATAAGTTGAGCAGGAAAATAGCTGAGTACCAGGCGAGGTAGACAGAAGTAAAGGGTGGAGGAATTATGAAGTGGGCAAGACTATAGCAGAATAGCAATGTGATAAAACCCCGAAATCAGGTGACAGGGAATTTATTTCTGGATGTCAGGATAAACTACGGCAGCCTGCTATTTCGTGGTCTGCAAACCGGCCCTGGGGTCTTTCAAAAAATCATCCACTATGCGTGCTATGCTGCCGTCATTTTTCATGGCCAGCAAAGTTGAACTGATGGTTTTTGAAGTCGCACTGGAAGCAAACTCTGGCCTGACGCGCATCACATGCGAACCGTAAGAAATGACCAGGCCAGGGCCCAACAAATTTGCCGACGCATTTTTTTCAGCAGCAGCCAGAAGAGCTGGCTGGCTGCCGACAATGCCAGAAATGCGCCCGGCTTCCAACATGCGCATGCCATTTTCCAGGGTATTGATTTCGACTTTCCTGACGCGTTCATCCTGACCAAAAGAGCCGTAACTCAGCCTGCGCATCATACCTATACCCCGCTCCATAGAGAGGGCAATCAAATCATCATAATTCTTTAGCACGGCACCGCGTGGTGCAAGCACCATGATAGGGAATTGCGTTACTTCAGATAAAAAACTGCCTTCTTGTTCAGTGAAATTCTCAGCCTGAGAAATACTATAGGCTTCTTTATCTGCTGGAAACATCAAGAGATGGCGGGCGCTGGGCACTACCACCAGCTCCAGAGACACGCCTGAGCGCCTGCTCAACTCACGGGCTATGCGTACATTGATACCATCATAGCTACCCTTGCCATCCTTGACGAAAGCAAAGGGAGTCACTTCCGTCAGATAAAGATTGGCCGCCGTGAGTGTGGAAGCATAGCCGCACAACAGGCAAAAGCTGAGCAAACTCCATCCTTTTAGCAACATAAAGTCATTCCCTAAGCCTCAATATCAATTCCAGACACGCTGCCATGTCCTTGAGTCTAGTGATATTTTGCAAAAAACACAAATATCTATGTATCTCTTAGGCTGATCTTAATATCATTTAAGCAAGCATCTTGAAATCTGCCAAAGCGGCCTCACCTTCCCCAAGCTCAAACAATGTTGCTATAAAAAAGCAGCAGGCAAGCAATTGCCACCTATACCAATGAAACTCTATTGAAATCTTTGAGGGAAACCATGTCAGAAAAACAAACCCTGGGCTTTCAGGCCGAAGTCAAACAACTCTTGCAGTTGATGATCCACTCCTTGTATTCAAACAAGGAAATCTTTTTGCGCGAACTGATCTCGAATGCGTCTGATGCATCCGATAAACTACGCTTTGAAGCGATCAATGACGCCAGCCTGTTTGAAAACGATCCTGAACTGCAAATCCAGGTCAGTTTCAATAAAGAAGCACGTACCATTACCATCGCCGACAATGGCATAGGAATGAGCAAGGCTGATGCCATTGAGCATCTGGGTACGATCGCCAAATCCGGGACTAAAGAATTTTTCGGCAAATTGTCGGGCGACCAGCAAAAAGACGCCGCCATGATAGGTCAGTTTGGCGTTGGTTTTTACTCCGGCTTTATCGTTGCCGACCGCATCACTGTAGAAACCCGTCGCGCCGGCCTGCCAGCAGACCAGGCTGTACGCTGGGAATCTGAAGGCGCAGGTGACTTTAGCGTAGAAGATATCGTCAAAGAAGGCCGTGGCACCAGCATCACCCTGCATTTGCGTGAAGGTGAAGACGAGTTCTTGTCAGCATGGAAGCTCAAATCCGTCATCCGTACTTATTCCGACCATATCTCCCTGCCTATCAAGATGCAGAAAGAAGAATGGGATGAAGAGAAAAAAGAACAAGTCTTGAAAGATGAGCTGGAAACCATCAACCAGGCCAGTGCCTTGTGGGCACGCAGCAAGTCTGAGGTCACGCCTGAGCAATATGATGAGTTCTACAAGCATGTCTCGCATGATTACACTGCACCGCTGACGCATACCCATAACCGTGTAGAAGGTCGCAGCGAATATACCCAATTGCTGTATATCCCGGCACGCGCACCATTTGATATGTGGGACCGCAATAAACGTGGTGGCATCAAACTGTACGTCAAACGCGTATTCATCATGGATGATGCAGAACAACTGATGCCAGTCTATCTGCGCTTCGTCAAGGGTGTCATAGACTCCAATGACCTGCCTTTGAATGTCTCACGCGAAATCCTGCAGGAAAGCCGCGACATCAAAGCTATCCGCGAAGGCTCGACCAAGCGTGTACTGGGCATGCTGGAAGACCTGGCCAATGCCGATGGCGACGAAGCACAAGCCAAGAAAGACAAGTACGCAACTTTCTGGAAAGAATTTGGCCAGGTCCTGAAAGAAGGCGTGGGCGAAGACAGCGCCAACAAAGACCGCATTGCCAAGCTGCTGCGTTTTGCCTCTACCCACAATGACAGCGATGCACAAAATGTCTCGCTGGCAGATTACCTGAGCCGCGCCAAAGAAGGCCAGGACAAGATTTACTATGTAACAGCAGAAAGCTATGCAACTGCCAAGAACAGCCCACACCTGGAAATTTTCCGCAAGAAAGGTGTAGAAGTCCTGCTGCTGACTGACCGCGTCGATGAATGGATGTTGTCCTTCCTGAATGATTTCGAAGGCAAGGAACTGGCCTCCGTCGCCAAAGGTGGCCTGGACCTGGGCCAACTGGAAGATGAAGCAGAAAAGAAACAGCATGAAGAGACCCAGACCGAGTTCAAAGACCTGGTCGAGAAAATGAAAACCGCCCTGGCCGATAAAGCCAAGGATGTACGCGTGACTTTCCGCCTGACTGATTCACCAGCTTGTCTGGTCGCAGATGAGCATGATTTGTCAGGCAACCTGGCACGCATGCTCAAAGCGGCAGGCCAGGCGGCACCAGAATCCAAGCCTATACTGGAAGTTAATCCTGAGCATCCTTTGGTACAGAAACTCAAGTATGAAGTCAATAAGTTCGACGACTGGTCACACCTGCTGTTTGATCAAGCCTTGCTGGCTGAAGGTGGTAATTTGAGTGACCCTAGTGCTTTTGTAAAACGTCTCAATGAGATGTTGCTGAGCAAGTAAATTCAGCCTAATTTATACCTGATGAAAGAAAAAACGGACTCAGCAATGAGTCCGTTTTTTTCATGTCCGGGTCAATTCAGCGTGTAGGGAAAACCTTGTCCCTCTGCTGTTTTTTAAACCAGTCATACAGCATCTGTTCTTCATATTGAAAATTGGTGTGACCACTGGCAATACCCAGGCGCATAAGAAACCCCATATCCTTGATGTCTTCTTTACCCGAAGCTACGCTTTTCCCCTCCGCATCCTTTAAATCAAAATTAAAACTCATGCGTGGCCAGTACAAATCCTTGATGACACGGACATCATTCATCGTATGGTGAAAGAAAGGACGCACGTCACCAGCCAGATCGATATCTGTGACCGTCACATCCCATTGATAACCATCTGGCAGTTTTTTCGCCAGATCAGCAAACATCTGATCAAACTCCTTGATCACGCGCGCCTGGAAATCAGGTTTGGATTCATTGCTGGGACGGATATCCGTAAATTTTTCCGGTTCTTGCCAGGCGACTTTCACTTCACCGGCGTGTGCCAGGGGTGACATGGCAGCGGCCAGCAATACTAAGCTACAAATCTTTTTCATTGGGGCCTCCTGAGGCAAACAACAAAGCTGGATGAAGGAATAGATAAAAGAAGCCTCCCTTCTCACCCTAAACTGCGTAGCAGATACACACAGACCAGAGCATACTGATGTCATTAAAGAATAGTGCATATACGCAAAAACGACCAGACAAGCTGGTCGTTTTTGCTGCTGATTTTTGTCACATAGTTTATCAGACTTCATCCAACTTAATGCGTCACCCTGGTGGTCCTGCCATTTGACAGCAAACGTACCCGCTCCCCCAGTTGAAAAGCTTCATCAGCTTCCTGAGTGATGGCACGCAACTCACCATTATCAAGCCTGACGGTAATTTCCAATCCGCGCACATGGGTCGCATCTCTTTCTATGCTCTGACCGATGATACCACCCGCAACAGCACCAACGATGGCTGCAGCAACCGAGCCATTGCCCTTGCCTATGGCAGAGCCGGCTGCCAGGCCACCGAGAGCAGCGCCGGTTGCCGTACCAACGCCACTTTGTCCCCTGTCTATGATGACTTCCCGCACAGACTCAACATAAGCCATGCGCACACTCTGCTCGTTTTGCGCTTGTCTTGCGCTATACACACTGCCAGAATTATGTGAGGTGACTGCGCAGCCACTGAGACTTGCAATAGCAAGTAAAATAAGTAGGCGTTTCAAGATAGGCTCCTGGTCCGGCTCGATACCGGCAAAGATAATGATCCCTGCTTAACGCTTGGTCAGACAAAAGCGTTGACAGATTGCGCAAATTCTTGCCCGCCCGCAAACCGGCCAGACTTGGCATATACAGATTTATTCATGGATCAAACCTCTAATTTACTGCAAGGCTTTCCTCCCGTCATCAATGCCCAGACACATACCCTGATACTGGGTAGTTTCCCTGGCGTGGCCTCACTCGACGCCACGCAATATTATGCATATAAGCAAAACCAGTTCTGGCGCCTGGTTTCTGCCTCGCTGGGCAGCGATCTGGTCAAACTGGAGTATGAACAGCGCCTGCAAGCCCTGCTGGCGCATGGCATAGGTCTATGGGATGTATTCCACTCCTGTGCACGTACAGGTAGCCTGGATTCAGCAATCCGGGATGGTAAGCTGAATGATTTCAGCAGCCTGCAAGCCATGTATCCGAATTTGCGCAAACTTTGTTTCAATGGCCAGACTGCGGGCAAAATGGCCACCTACTTCAAGGAGCGTGGCTATATAACGGCCATACTCCCCTCTTCGTCGCCTGCTTATGCCATGCGCAGTTTTGCAGAAAAACTGCAGGATTGGCAACATGAATTACAAGCGGTAAATTCAGAATAATAATTCCTGCACTTCGGCGTTTGCCACTTTTATTTCTTGCCTTACTTTCTTTGCATATTCGGGATGGATACTGCCAGTTTTTGCGTTTCCCCCGCCTGCCTGACCACCGCCTCTGGCACTGGCCTGGCGGTCTTTTGGCCCTGGTTCTTGCTGGGCTTATACCCACTCGCAGTATGTACAAAATACTCGTCCTGCTTTTTCCCGGCAAGTTTGCCGCTGTCTTCATCAGGCTTATTGCTGGTAGTGCTTAATTTGAGAGTGAAGTATTCGTCTGTGCCATTCTGCAAGAAACTGAGTTTACTGGCACTTTCCCAGCATGCCTGCATCATTCCTTCCTGCTCTTCGACGACATCTGTACAAGTACCGCTATTGCTTTCACCCATGCTCAAGTCCAGCACCTTGAGCAGTTTGACATCACTTAAGGAAATGATAAAGGCATAGTCATTGGTGTAGCCCTGGTGCACATCCCCTCCCTCGAACAGCAGGCCATATTTGTCTTGTCCCAATCGTATCAGGCTGCCACCGGGCGCTTCACCATGTGCACCCGCTGCCGTCACTTCTTTTTTCCCTTTTTCAAATACCCATTGTTTGCCATCATAGGTAAATACATAGACCGAGATCATGGCACTGGTGGCATGGCTCACTTCAACTACACCATCCAGGATTTGCTGGCGCTGTATCACCAGCACTCCCTTGTTTTTGCCCGCTTCAGTATAGGTCGCTACCAGCAAGGGGGTCGCCAGGGTATCTGCCTGCTTGATATCCCATTGCATGGTGTTTTTTTCAGGCAACAGCACACCTTGTTGTTTTTGATTATAAGCACCAAAAATAGCCAGCATCGCTGTATCAGCATTGAAGACTTCAGGTTTGGCTGCATCCGCAGGTGTCCGGTTAAACAGGAAGTAAGCTGAGAATCCCAGCAAAGTCAGAAAAGCCAAGGACAGGCTCATTAAAATGACAGCTTTTTTATATTTCATTGATAGATAAAAAGTAAATAATTTAACAATAATATAATACCCACGGAATTTTACCCCAAGCCCTCCACTTTTACTCTTATGGCAAGCAAATGCTGAGTTTCTCCGACTCAATTCTCCATCAGCCCCGCACATGAAGATGATAAACCCTGTAATTTGTCAAAATTTCCCCAGGAAAACTTATTGCAGTAGTCATGGATGATGTAAATTTGCATGTTACAAGTACAATGAGGGTTAAAATAAGCGCATGCTAATCAAACGAAAATCCATAGAAGCCGAGGCTAACCACCGCTCCGGCCCTAAAGCGGCTGCCAGCAAGTCAGCTAATCGCAAACCCAAGTTCGCTCCTGTCACCCTGTCTGAAATGGATGGTGTGCGCTTTTTGCATTTCGGCACTGAATGGGTACAAGGTGCCATGCGCCTGCGCAAACCCGACGCCATAGAGCTGGAATACGCTCAACAGATGATGGCATGGATGTTGTTCATCGATACACCTGTCCATCTGGTGCAACTGGGCCTGGGCACCGGTGCGTTGAGCAAATTCTGCTATCGCCAGTTTGCCGAGGCGCAAGTGACTGCGGTAGAACTCAATCCCTCGGTCATCGCCATTTGCGAGAGCATGTTTAAACTGCCTGCCAATGATGAGCGTCTACATGTGCTGGAAATGGATGCCATGGATTTCGTCCTCGATACCAATAATCACGGCCATATTGATGCCATGCAGGTGGACTTGTATGATGCAACCGCAAAGGGCCCGGTGCTTGACAGTGCAGAATTTTATCAAGCCTGCGCAAACTGCCTCAAGGACGATGGCATCCTGACGGTCAATCTGTTTGGTGACCATCCCAGCTATGCCCGCAATCTGAAAGCCATGCGCTTTGCCTTTGATACCGTGCTATGCCTGCCCGAAGTCCATGATGGCAATGTGGTCGCGCTGGCTTTCAAGCAAAAACCCGTCTTGGATTTCCCTGCCTTGTATGAAAAAGCAGATCAGATCAAAACAAACACCAAGTTGCCAGCAAAATCCTGGGTCAACGGGCTGAAAGCAGCTTGTGATCCCCAATAAATAATGGAAACGGCCCTAAGACATGAATAAACCCGCACACCGCAGCCTGAACCTGCAACAAATTTTTACCTGGTTGATGGCCGATGGCATTATCCTCAAGGAAGATGCCAAGACCCAGTTCCACGCGACCCAGGGCCTGCTCAAGAACGGCCCGACCAGCATGCACCCACTGACTGCAGTAGCACAAGCCAAATTGCACTCAGCCCTTGCTCCACATATTTCGCTGACGCTGGACTGGCTGACAGAATGGGCCGCTGGCAAAGTCAATATGCCTTTTTATCGCATCGACCCTTTGAAAATCGATTTCACCAGCGTCTCGGATGTCATGTCGGCATCCTATGCAACACGCTTCAATATCCTGCCGGTAGAATCAAGCGGCAATACCGTAGTTGTTGCAACGACTGAGCCCTTCAATACCGAATGGCAAGATGAAATACTAAAATTCAGTCGTAAGGAAATTCGCCTGGTGCTGGCGAACCCGCTGGAAATTTCACAGTACATCGTGCAGTTTTTCTCCCTGGCAAAATCCATCAAGGATGCGCGCAAGGCGAATAAAAACGACGCCAATCTGCGGCAAAACTTTGAACAGCTCATTGAGATAGGCAAGACCAACAAGCAGGTTGATGCCAATGACCAGCACATCGTCAATATTGTTGACTGGCTGTGGCAGTTTGCCTTTGACCAGCGCGCTTCGGACATCCATCTCGAACCCAAGCGCGATATTTCCGTCATCCGTTTCCGTATCGATGGCGTCCTGCATCAAGTGTACCAGGTGCCTGCCACCATCATGATCGCCATGACGGCCCGTATCAAATTACTGGGTCGTATGGACGTCATAGAGAAACGCCGCCCACAAGACGGTCGTATCAAGACCCGCACCAGCGATGGCCAGGAAGTGGAATTGCGTCTGTCTACATTGCCGACCGTGTTCGGCGAAAAAATGGTCATGCGTATTTTTGATCCTGAAGTGGTCGTCAAAACCCTGCCGGAACTGGGTTTCCCCCTCAATGATGCCAAGCGCTGGGATCATCTGACCAGCAAGCCGCATGGCATCATCCTGGTCACCGGGCCTACCGGTTCTGGTAAAACCACGACCCTGTACACCACCCTGAAGGCCCTGGCAACGCCGGACGTGAATGTCTGTACTGTAGAAGACCCTATCGAGATGGTGGAAGGTTCCTTCAACCAGATGCAGGTACAGTCTTCCATAGACCTGAGTTTTGCCGATGGCATACGCGCCCTCATGCGTCAGGATCCTGACATCATCATGGTGGGTGAGATACGCGATTTACCGACCGCCGAAATGGCCATACAAGCCGCGCTGACGGGCCATCTGGTGCTATCCACCCTGCATACCAATGATGCGCCTTCCGCCATCATGCGTCTTCTGGAGCTGGGTGTTCCCTATTATTTACTGGAGGCAACCATCATCGGCATCCTGGCCCAACGCCTGGTCAGGACGCTGTGCATCCATTGCAAATCGCCAGAAGGTGAATTGCAAGATGCCGTATGGGATACGCTGACAGAAGGCTGGGGTATCAGCAAACCCGAGAAAATCTATAAACCTGTAGGCTGCCCAGAATGCCGCCAGACTGGCTTCATGGGACGTACTGGCTTGTATGAATTACTGACAGTCACCCTGCCTTTCAGCAAAATGATTACAGAAAATGCCGATATCCATGCATTGAGAACACAAAGCATCAAGGATGACATGAAACCCTTGCGCATTGCTGGCGCATATAAGATCATCGAAGGTGTTACCACGGCAGATGAGGTATTAAAAGTCACTTCATCACTGATCTAGCAAAGTCTTCAGGGCAGACGAGGATGCATCCAACACGGGAAAGTGATACGCTGCAACTCATATGGCAAATGCTGGTGCTTGCCATTGTGTATGCAGTGCTAGGCCGGCTTTCCCTGTTACTGGCCATACCGCCGGGTTACTCTATCGCGATCTACCCTTCTGCCGGCGTGGCACTGGGCATGGTACTGACTGGCGGCTTGCGTCTTTTGCCCGGCGTTGCCCTGGGTGCCTTTGTCGCCAACCTCTTGATCAACCTGGATATTTTTGGCAGCATCAATACCAGTGCCTTGATTGCCTCGACCATTGTTGCTGCCGGTGCCTCATTACAGGCATTTGCCGGCACCCAGATGATACTGAAAAAATTGCAGGATAATCTGGCGCTGGATTCAGACAAGGCAATTTTCCGGTTTTTTATCTACGGCGGTGTGATTGCCTGTCTGGTTAATGCCAGCATCAGCGTCACTGCCCTGGTCGCGCTGGACATCATTCCCTGGCAGGATTTTTTCAATAACTGGATAGGCTGGTGGATAGGCGACACCTTTGGTGTACTGACTATCGCCCCCATCGTCATGGTGATTTATGGCAAACCACGTGAAATCTGGAATGCCAGGCGCTGGAGTGTCATGGTGCCCCTGCTGATTTGCCTGATGCTGGTAATCACGGCATTTACCTTCACCCGCTACCGCGAAGAACAAAAATTGCAGCTGGAATTTCGCCTGAAGGCAGAACGGGTGGGCCAGAACCTGCAAAACAAACTTGATAGTCATTCGGAAATCATGCACAACATCGAGCGCTTTTACGCCAGCTCTGTGCAAGTCAGTCGCAGTGATTTTGCCACGTTCATCAGTCATACCCTGCAACAGCAAAAAGCGATTTCTTTTTTATCCTGGGTGCCCAGGATAGACCATCAACAGCGTGCAAGTTTCGAGATTTCTGTGCTGCGTGAAGGCTTTGCCAATTTCCAGATACAGGAAATGAATGAACTACATCATCTTGCCGAGGTCCGTACCAGGGACGATTATTATCCTGTGCGCTATATCGAGCCTTTTTTTGATAATCACCAGATGTTTGGTTTTGACATGGGCTCGACAACGGCACGCAGGATAGCCATAGAAGATGCACGTGACAGTGGCAACCTCACCGTGACTGACCCGCTGATTTCCAATGACACCGATGGCCGGGAGCAGTTACATGTATTGCTGTTCGCTCCCGTCTACGAAAACGGCAAACCGCAAGAAAATATGGCGCAAAGGAAGGCTGCTTTTTCCGGCGTCGCGGTGAGCATGATCAGGATAGCCGATCTGGTCAGAGGCGTGCTCTCCAACGAAGACATGCGTAGTGTGCGCATCAAGTTCTATGATTTATCTTATCCTGGAAAAAAGGGGATATTCATCGATGAAATCAATGGCTTGAATCCTGGCCATCTGTTCCAGTCCACCATCAATTTTGGTGGCAGACAGTATGCCCTGCAAGCACAACCATCTTCAGAATACTGGCGTAGCCATATTGCCTGGATCACCTGGATCACCATGATAGGTGGTCTGCTGTTCACAGGCTTACTGGGTGCCTACCTGCTGGTTGCAACAGCCCATACCTTTGGCATAGAAAGCCTGGTAGCGCAAAGAACAGCCGAATTGCACAATAGCGAAGAGCGCCTGCGCACTATACTCGACAATGCGGCTGAAGGCATACTCACCACCGATGAAAACGGCATCATAGAATCTGCCAATCGTTCGGCCGAGGTATTGCTGAAATATGAACATGGCCGCCTGCGTGGCCGGGATATGCTCAGCCTGTTTCCTGACCAGGTATCGCGACAATTTTTATCTCGGCATTTACATAACAGCCAGCATGAGACCCAGTACGAAGTGGCAGGTAAAAGCGAGCGTCAAGAGTTAGTGGCAAAGCAAAGAGACGGGCATGAGGTGCCGGTAGAACTGGCGATCACCCGCGTGCGCATGGGCATACAAGTCTTGCATGTCATCATTTTGCATGATTTATCCGAGAAAAAACGGGTAGAAAAGCTCAAGACCGAATTTGTCTCTGCCGTTTCACATGAATTGCGCACCCCGCTGACGTCGATACGCGGCGTACTAGGTTTACTGGTGGGTGGTGTGGCAGGTGAGATACCAGAAAAAGCCCATTCCATGCTGGTCATGGCGAATGACAACGCCAGGCGCCTGACCACACTGATCAATGATTTGCTGGACTTTGAAAAACTCGAATATGGCAGCATGCAATTTCATTTCGATACCTTGCCACTGGCATATCTGATAGACAGCACCTTACAGTCGAACGAAGGATATGCACAAAGTTTTGACATAGAAATCTGCTATGAATCGCCCGTGGACAATACCATCCAGGTCAGGGTGGATGCCCAGCGCTTTGTACAAGTCTTATCCAACCTGTTATCAAATGCCATCAAGTTCTCGCGCCCCCATGGTCAGGTCGATGTGCGTGTCAGCATGATTGATGAACAGGTCAGAGTGGAAGTGCAAGACTATGGCATAGGCATTTCAGAAGAATTCAAGAGCAGCATCTTCCAGAAATTCACCCAGGAAGATGCCAAGGCTGCCCGCAAATACGCAGGCACCGGGCTGGGCCTGAGCCTGAGTAAAACCATGATAGAAAAAATGGGCGGGCAAATCGGTTTTATCAGCACAGAAAACCTGGGATCTTGCTTCTATATCACCTTGCCCGTCGCCGCTACCCTCAGCCCGTCACTGACGGCGGCATAGCGCAGCCGCATCCCCAGCTCCAGTTTGATGCGCTGGTTTTGCATGCGCCTGGATTCTGACATGAAAGATAGCAAGACCGGGCTGACCTGCTGCGCCAGTTCAGCACGCGGCAAGCGTGGGGGCCGGGGCAAGGAAAAAGCATCGGCCACCAGATCAAAATAAGCCGCCATCTTCATATCACTGTCATCGACAGCGTGATACACCCGGTTGGGCAAGGCCCGGAACAAGGCCAGTTTGATCAATTGCGCCAGATCATCTGCATGGATGTGATTGGTGTACACATCATCCGCCTCCGTCAGTGCTGGTGTGCCCTTGTGCAAGCGTTCCAGCGGCAGGCGGTCAGCGGCGTAAATACCCGGCACACGCAAGATGGACAGGCGAGAATGGCTGCGCCTGGCCCAGCTACGCAGGCAGCTTTCTGCTGCCACGCGGCGCTGGGCACGGGCGTTTTGTGGCCTGACTGTCCTGGTCTCATCAAAAGAAACCCCGGCACAGTCGCCATAGACACCAGTAGTACTGACATAAACAAGACGGCTCTTGTCAGGTAAAATGGCGGTCAAATTTTGTGTGCGCCTGTCGCACTTGCCTTCTGAAGGCGGTGGTGCCAGATGGACAACCCGGTCTGCCAGACCTTTGAGGCGGGCCAGGGTATCGGGCTGATCCAGGTTTCCCAGCAAGGGCGTGGCACCAGCTGCACGCAGTTCTGCGCAGCGGCCAGTCTGGCTGGTCAGAGCGAAGATGCGGAAATGCGGGCGCAACAAAGGAAGCAGGCGCATGCCTACGTCGCCACAACCTATGATAAGCAAGCGTGGCTTGCCAATTTGTTTAAACTGTTTATTCATGTTCAGGATAGTATGACTTTTCAAGTAAGCGTCACCCCCAGTGGCCGTCAATTTAGCTGTGAAGAAGATGAAACCGTATTGTCGGCGGCTTTACGCGCAGGCGTCATCTTGCCATACGGATGCAAAAATGGTGCATGTGGTTCTTGCAAGGGCAAGATAGCCAGTGGATCCGTGCAGCATGGCCCACACCAGCAACGCGCCCTGACTGAGCTGGAAGAAACCCAGGGCATGTCCCTGTTCTGCTGTGCCAAGCCACAGTCAGACCTGACTATAGAAGCCCGTGAAATCGTCGCCGATGGTGATTACCCAGTCAAGAAAATGCCTAGCCGCATTGCAAAACTGGAAAAACTCTCACACGATGTCATGCTCATCGCCCTGCAATTGCCTGCCAATGAGCGTCTGCAATACCGCGCTGGCCAATACATAGAATTCCTGCTCAGGGATGGCAAGCGCCGCAGCTATAGCATGGCAAATGCCCCTCATCTGGACGAGCATATCACTTTGCATGTACGCCATATGCCGGGCGGTGTGTTCACTGACCAGGTATTTTCTACCCTGAAAGAACGTGACATCCTGCGCTTTGAAGGTCCGCAAGGCACTTTCTTCCTGCGTGAAGGTAGTGAAAAGCCAATTATCCTGCTGGCTTCAGGTACTGGCTTTGCCCCTGTCAAGGCACTGGTAGAACATCTGATACACATTGAGTCCAAGCGACCAGTCAGCCTGTACTGGGGCGGCCGCCGCCCTGCTGACCTGTATATGCATTCCTTGTGCAAGGAATGGGAAAAACAAATACCAGGTTTTAACTATATCCCTGTCGTTTCTGACGCCTTGCCTGAAGATGGCTGGACTGGCCGCAGTGGTTTTGTACACCAGGCAGTCTTAGCGGACTATGCCGACTTGTCGGGCCATCAAGTGTATGCCTGCGGAGCCCCTATCGTCGTCGATTCAGCCAGGCGCGACTTTACGGCACAGTGCCAGTTGCCTGTAGACGAGTTCTATGCAGATTCGTTTACTTCTGAGGCTGACCTGGCAAATTAATAGCGATAAACTTTTTGCGCCAGCGCCAAAATTTATTTTGACGCAGTGCGCAAAAAGTCCTACTATCCGTTTTATGAAAATTTTTACAGACATGTCCTCACCAAATATTGCACGACGTCGCAACTCGCTTAGCGAGCCTGGGCCGATGTAGGAGTGAGCGTGCGCGTAAAAGCTGCACCACGAATATCCAGCCACAGGTTCCGCCCTGTGGCTTTTTTTATTAGGACTTACGCAAAACCGCCCCAGCTGCGTTGCAGCTCCTCGCCGTACTAAAGTACTGTCGTCGTCGCTGGCGCCTTGCTGGGGCAATTTTGCGTAAGCCCTATTTACTTGAATTTTTGTCTACCCACCCACTGTAACGACCTTAGGAGTCTTGAAATGGAATTCAGTCAGTACAACGTAAATTCCCTGATGTACATCACCCCACGCCCCGAACTTGTGTTCGTTGAAGGCAAGGGCATGTACTTGACTGATCACAAAGGCAAGCGATATCTGGACTATCTGCAAGGCTGGGCAGTTAATTGCCTGGGTCATTGCCCGGACGTGATTCATGAAGCCCTGGTCAGCCAATCGAAAAAATTGCTAAACCCTTCCCCGGCTTTCTACAATGCTCCTATGGTGGAGTTTGCCGATCTGCTGACCAAGAACTCTTGCTTTGACCGCGTGTTTTTCACCAATAGCGGCGCAGAAGCCAACGAAGGCGCAGTCAAGCTGGCACGCAAATGGGGTCAGTTGAACAAGAATGGCGCCTTTGAAATCATTACCTTTGACCATGGTTTCCATGGCCGCACGCTGGCGATGATGTCAGCCTCCGGCAAACCAGGCTGGGATACGATATTCGCGCCGCAAGTCAGCGGATTCCCCAAGGCAGATTTGAACGATATCGCTTCAGTAGAAAAACTGATCACCGACAAAACTGTCGGCGTCATGCTGGAACCGGTACAAGGCGAAGGCGGCGTCATCCCTGCCAGCCCTGAATTCATGCAAGCCCTGCGTGAGTTGACCAAGAAACATGGCCTGCTACTCATCGTTGATGAAGTGCAGACAGGCATGGGCCGTACTGGTGAATTGTTTGGCTATCAATTGTCGAACATAGAACCAGACATCATGACCCTGGCCAAGGGTATAGGCGGTGGCGTACCGCTGGGTGCCTTGCTATGTCGTGAAGAAGTAGCCTGCTTTGTTCCTGGTGACCAGGGTGGTACTTACAATGGTGCGCCTTTGATGGCTGCTGTTGGTATCGCCGTATTCAAGGAATTGACCAAACCAGGCTTCCTGGCATCGGTTCAGGAAAAGGCAGAATACCTGAGCCAGCAACTGGAACAACTATCAGAAGAATTTGGCATGCAAGGCGAGCGTGGCTTTGGCCTGCTGCGCGCACTGAAGCTCGGTGAGAATATCGGTGGCAAGCTGGTGGAAGTTGCCCGTGATATGGAGCCAGTGGGTCTGCTGATAAACTCCCCTCGCCCTGACTTGCTGCGCTTTATGCCGGCACTGAATGTGACCAAGGAAGAAATTGATCAATTGATCAGCATGTTGCGTACTGTCATACAGCAAGTAAAGAACTAAGTTCCATCCTCTACAATCTAAAAAAGCCTGCATGGTGCGCGTCATGCAGGCTTTTTTTCGACAAAAATATTGTCCATAGAGCATGTTTAACATTTTTTAATATGTATATAATCCACAATTCCATTCCAGCAATGAAAGCGTGTATGAACAACTTTTACAAGCCTCTCGCCTGCAAGTTTGCCTTCGGTGTTTTCAGCAGCATGTTTTTGCTTCATGCCCCCGCTTCGCATGCGGCAGTTGAACCTATCCCAATTGCCAGTTTTTTCAAGGAATCCCAGTTTAGCGATGCCCGTCTTTCGCCTGATGGCAAAAATATTGCCATGATCATCAAGGGAGCCAATGGCCGCATGGTCTTGGCAGTGCTGGAAGTGGGCAAGCTACGTCCTGAAATTATTGCCAATTATGAAGACAAAGATGTCAGGACTTTCCACTGGATTAATAATGAACGTCTGGTATATGACTTAACAGATATGCAGTACAAGGAAGTTCAGCATTTTTTTGGCCATGGCTTGTACGCAGTCAACAAAGACCGTAGCAAGCGCATACGTCTCGTCACGCATCAATTTACCGGTACGGGTACCAAGGTGGAGGGCAATGAATTACCCTGGTATACCCATTATCTGGACATTGCTCATGGTTCCAGCTCACCCGACATCTATGTCACGCAAGCTGTAGAAGCAGGTTCCAATGTACATGATTTGTATAGACTCAATACCTTGACTGGCAATACAGAACTGATTCCACGCCCTGGCAAGGTCGAATCATGGCTGATAGACAAAGCTGGCGTTGCCCGTATCGCAGTTACGATAGAAGAAGACAAATCTGTCATCAACTATAAAGACCCCAAGACAAATGTCTGGCGCAAACTGGCCACATCCAACTGGACATCTGACGACAGGATCGCGCCTGTGTTTTTCAGCCCAGAAGGTGATTTATATGTGCGCGCCAACAATGGCAAGGACCTGAGTTCTTTGTATCGCTTTGATCTGGAAAAGAATCAGCTTGATCCAGACCCTGTCATTTCATTGAAAGGCTATGATTTTTCCGGCCAGTTGATCTATAACGGCCCACAGAAGAAAGTATTGGGCCTGCGTTACGAGATGAGCAGACCAGCGACCCTATGGTTTGACGAATCCATGGCTGAGAAACAAAAGCAGATTGATGCGCTTTTGCCAGACACTCACAACTCCCTGCATTTTCCTTCAGACCTGAAAACCAATATCGCCCTGATTCACTCGTATTCAGATATTGCACCAGGCATATGGCAGCTGTTTGATTTCAATACAAAAAAACTGGTGCGCCTGGGCGTCAGCAAGCCTGAGATCAAACCTGAGCAAATGGCTGAAAAACAAATGCTGAGCTACACAGCTCGCGATGGCCTGCCGATACCGGTGAACCTGACGCTGCCACCAAACAGCACCGGCAAGAACTTGCCGGCCGTGGTGCTGGTGCATGGCGGCCCTTACCTGCGCGGCAATCACTGGAGCTGGAATTCGCAAGCACAATTCCTGGCCTCACGCGGTTATGCCGTCATAGAACCAGATTATCGTGGCAGCACGGGGTATGGTGCAAAACACTTCCGTGCCGGTATCAAGCAATGGGGCCTGGCCATGCAGGACGATGTTGCCGATGCTGCCAAATGGGCAATCACCCAAGGTTATGTTGATCCCAAGCGTGTCTGTATTGCTGGTGCCAGCTATGGTGGTTATGCCACCTTGATGGGCCTGATCAAAGATCCGGATATCTTCCGCTGTGGCATAGAATGGGTGGGCGTGACCGACATCAACCTCCTGTACGACATACACTGGAGTGATTTTTCAGACGAATGGAAATGGTATGGCATGCCAGTGTTAATTGGTGACCAGGTCAAGGATGCTGCTCAGTTAAACGCCACCTCGCCTTTGCAAAATACCGATAAGCTGACACGTCCTTTATTGATGGCTTATGGCAAGCGTGATCATCGCGTCCCTATCGATCATGGCACCAAGTTCTATAAAGCCATCAAAGAAAAAAATGCCCATGTTGAATGGGTAGAATATCCAGAAGAAGGCCATGGTTTCTACCTGCTCAAAAACAATATCGATTTTTGGGGTCGGGTAGAGAAATTCCTTGAGAAAAATATAGGCAAAGGCGAATCGCTGGCAACATCAGCAACATCAAGCACCAGTAAATAATCTCTCCTGCAAAAAGGCCACGAAAGTGGCCGTCTTCAATGCCAGCCAGTCACGTGCTGGATACACTGCATAGACTGGCGAGCCGCTGGGCAATTGGTAATTGTCCAGCACAGCAACCAACTCCCCACTTTGCAAGTGCTTGCTGACGATCAGTTTATCGATCAGTAAAATACCTGCGCCTGAGCAAGCGGCAGCCACCAGGGCAAGGCCATTATTTGACTGAAAGTGGCTGCTCACTCTGACTTTTTTCACTTCGCCATCCTGTAGCAAAGTCCACTCATCATTGGCGCGGCCTGCGTAGATGTACAGCAGGCAGGCATGTTGTGCCATATCCTCTGCCACGACAGGATGTCCGGCTCTGGCCAGATAGGCAGGTGATGCGCACAGTATGCGCTGACTATCTACCAATTTGCGGGCGATGAGGTTGGAGTCATCCAGGTGGGCGACACGGATGGCGACATCAATCTGCTCGGCGATCAAATCCACCAGGCGGTCTTCGACTTGTAGGGCAAAATCAATTTGTGGATAACGCTGACAAAACTCCGTCATGACAGGCACCAGCCTGGAGACGGCGGGCATGGGGCAGGTGACGCGCAAGCGCCCTTTGACTTCTTGCTGGTGCTGGCCCGCCATTTGTTCTATATTGGCCAATGCCGTATCAATGCGCTGAGCCTCATGCAAGACTTGTTCACCTATCTCGGTCAGGGTCAGCTTGCGGGTAGAACGCTGTATCAGGCGAGCCCCCAGGTCTTCCTCTAGTTTCGCCAATTGCCGCGATAATAAAGACTTGCCACACCCCAGCTGTATGGCTGCCTTGCTGATACTGCCAGCGCGGATGATGGTGGCAAATACGGCCAGGTGTTGTGGATTCAGCATAAGATATTACTCCCTCATTGTCGCGTTTTAAGCAACAATATTATGCAATATACCCAGCTTATCAAGCAACAATATCCTGCCTATACTGCTCTTCATGGTCAGCGCTTCGCTGCCTCACAAAGTAAAAAAAATCCACCTAAGCCGACAAGGAAAAACCATGAACACCACCAACTATCAATTCAAACTTGCAGCCCGCCCACAAGGCAGCGTCAAGGCCAGCGACTTCAATCACGTTAGCGAGCAATTGCGTGATTTGCAAACCGGCGAAGTCTTGATCAAGAACTTGTTTATTTCCCTGGACCCTGCCATGCGTGGCTGGATGAATGACAACAAAAATTCCTACATGCCCCCAGTAGCAATAGGTGAAGTCATGCGTGCCCTGGCCGTTGGTGAGATAGTTGAATCAAATAATCCCAAGTTTGCAGTCGGCGACCATGTCAGCGGCATGCTGGGCGTGCAGGAATATGCCTACTCTGATGGCAATGGCATCAACAAGGTTGACCCTAAACTGGCCCCTTTGCCGATGTACCTGAGCACTCTGGGCATGCCAGGCATGACCGCCTATTTTGGTTTGCTGGAAGTCGGCCAACCCAAGGAAGGTGATACGGTCGTGATATCCGGCGCAGCGGGTGCTGTTGGCACAATAGTCGGCCAGATTGCCAAGATCAAGGGTGCACGTGTTGTCGGTATTGCCGGTGGTGCAGACAAAGTCCGCTACCTGACAGAAGAACTGGGCTTTGATGCAGCCATCGACTACAAGAGCGAAGATGTCAGCGCCGCCCTGAAACAGCATTGCCCCAAAGGTATCGATGTGTATTTCGACAATGTCGGTGGTGACATACTGGATGCAGCCCTGGCGCAACTGGCTTTTGGTGCCCGCGTAGTCATCTGCGGCGCAATCTCTCAGTACAACAACACTATGCCTATCAAAGGCCCATCGAATTACCTGAACCTGATGGTCAAGCGCGCGACGATGAAGGGTGTCATGGTGTCTGACTTTTACCCACGCGCCATGGAAGCTGCCATGGTCATGGGTGGTTGGATCATGTCTGGTAAATTGAAAAGCCGCGAAGATATCGTCGAAGGTCTGGAAAATTTCCCTGATACTTTCCAAAAACTGTTCACAGGTGAAAACAATGGCAAGCTCATCCTGAAAGTCACCAAGGCTTGAGTTTGGCAAGAAATAGCCACCGGTCTGCTGGTGGCTATATTTTTCATTTCAAGGTTTCAAGACGAAATGAAGGACAGAACGCGCAGGCAAGGTATAGCTGAACTTGTTTTGCGTAATACTGCTCAAGCCTGTCCTGGCCGTAATAGCCGTATTGCTGCCGCTGACTCCCCAGACCTGGGCATATTTGAGATTCACAGGGTGGCTGATCTGGAAACTGCTCGTCACATTGCTGGCCTGGCGGTTAATGGCAATCACATGGACGACATTAGCGTCACTGGTATCAATCGCTGCATACACGGCAGCATTGCCATTATTGCTGGCGACAGCCTTGACTGAAGTCGCCGGAAACATGGATTTGTTGCCGTCATAATTGGTGTAAATTTTAAAACCAGATGTAATGAATTGTTCTGCATCACCAAAATACGTCGCCAGATAAACGCCTTGCTTGCCAAAAACCCCGAGGGCATCGGCCTGGGCAATGGCACCGGTAATATCGCTCTTGCCACCAAAATCATATTCCGTCACCGCCAGCTTGGTGCCGGGGTAAAAATCATTGACGGATTGCTGCAGTTTGGGCAGCATTTGCAAGCCACGGCCATCGGTAAAACCATTGCCATTCTGGGTAATCCAGCTAGGCTCTACATAGCTGGCATCCCACAGACTGCGGGCAGCCTGTACCCGGTCAGTGGCATTGTAAGAAGCTTGCGGATAGTAATGGAAAGAAAACACATCCAGCAAACGGCGGCCAGCACTTTGCGAAGCCTGCTTCATTTTTGCCAGATAGGCATTTGCCATGGCCATGCCGTTGTAACGATAACGGTCACCGGTATTATTGCTGTAATAGGGCTCAACATTGTATTGCCCCCAGTCTGCCGGCTGATGCGAGGCTGAACCATCCCACACTGCCCACAAGCTGAACAAGCCCAGATAACCACTAATGGCAGGACCAAAGGTCTCGGCACTGGCGTCCATGCGCTTGATGGTCTTGGCCAAACCTATATTCTTTTGTATGACATCGGTGACCGTAGTCAGCACTGGATACAAATTGGCATGGGTACCACTTTCGCCACTGGGCGTAGTCCAGTGATGCCAGAGGTCAGGTTCATTATCAAGTTCATAGCCTTTGACACCGCGGGCAGACGAAGCTGCACCATATTTCTGGACCAGGAAATTAATTTCCTCATCGATATACACAACGCCATCATTCAAGCCTGGGGCCAGGCTCAATGCACCAGCAGTTGCCGGCTTGTCATTGACGATATTCACCCAGCGCGCCGTATCTACATTGGATGGCCCGGCGGTGCTTTGCCATAACTGTGAACCCATGCAGGTCGAGGGTGGGTTCAGATTGACGATGTCTTTCGGTAATTTACCCGCAGCAGGTAATTGCAGCAAAGAATAGACGCCCAGGGCCAGCGATTGATCCTGAAAACTTTGCAGGGCAGCACCAGGCGCATAGTAGGCCAGGCCATTGCTGGAATTGGGGTTGCCCGCACCGGCGGTCGCACTGACACCGGCATTGGAAGAATTGCACCAGTCATTCCCCGAATTGCTGACGCCGTTTTCCCAGTTATAACTGGTCATATTATTGCCGCCCAAACGGCGCGAGCGCAAATTCAGGCTTTGCAAAGCGGCCTGCCCACCCTGATTGGCCCACCCGGCACGATTAGTGCCATCGGCGTAGGCGTTATAACCATAAATCAAGGGGCTGATAGGCTTGCGCTCTGCCTGGGTATCTATAGAAAAAGTGACGTTCTGGGCTGAAGTTGTCGAAATTTCCGCAGAAATCCCCAGAATTAAAAGAACTTTGCACAAGCTGACTTGTCTCATGATGCACTCCTGGTCTGCTCGAAAGTCATTAATTTCCACGCGGAAATACAGAGCCAAGATTACTTCATATTTTTTAACAATTCAAGGAAGCTATAAGTAGCAAATGTAACCGTAAAACATCAGATGCAAGCAATTCCCCTGCACAAATGAAAAGCCACTTACAGAATGTTGCAAATGCAGGTATAAAGCTTATTTTTCAGACAATGCTTATCTGGCTTTGGCTTGATAGTCATCGTTTGCTAGCCAATGCAGTAAGCTTTTAATTTTGAATAAGTAATTAATAAAAACACTCCAATCCCAACTTCCGAGACTAACAATGAGACTTTCCAAACTTGCCCTGGCATTGAGCCTGACCAGTCTGATGACTTCAGCATTTGCAACACCTGCTTATTATCGCTTCCCCAGCATACGTGGTGATGCGGTGGTGTTCACTGCCGAAGGCGACTTATGGAAGGTAGCAAGCAGTGGTGGTCAGGCACAAAGACTGACCAGCCACCCGGCGGCAGAAGTCTTGCCCGCCATCTCTCAGGACGGCAAATGGCTGGCGTTTTCCGCCGCCTATGAAGGAGCAACGGAAGCCTATGTCATGCCCATGACAGGCGGTGTACCCAAGCGTATCAGTTTTGAAAATGACCAGGTGGGCGTGCTGGGCTGGACTGCCAGCGGCGAAGTATTGGTCACTACCCTCAATAGCACCGGCCCGGCATCGCACCGTATTGTCGCTGCCATCCATCCGCAAACCCTGATGCGCCGGGTGTTCCCGGTAGCAGACGCGAATGAGGCTGTGCTTGATGATAGTGGTAAATATTTGTATTTCACCCGCTTTGGCTTGCACATGACCAATGACAATGCCAAGCAGTATCGCGGTGGCACCACGGCACAAGTCTGGCGCTACGATGTGCAGGCAAAAACTGAAGCCACACAATTATTTGCCGACGACAAAAGCAATAACCGCCGCCCCATGCTGTGGAAGGGTAAGCTCTATTTCGTCAGTGACCGCAATGGTGCCTTCAATATCTGGAGCGCCAATCTCGACGGCAGCGATGCCCGCGTCCTGACCCAGCACAAGGAATGGGAAGTACGCAATGCCAGCCTGGGCGATGGCAAAATAGCCTACCAATTAGGAGCAGACTTGCATGTACTGGATATCGCCAATGCCAAAGACCAGGCCCTGAGCATAGATCTGGTATCTGATTTTGACCAGCAGCGCAAACGCCTGATCAAAACCCCGCTGGACTATCTGAGCAATGTAGAAATCGCTGGCAAAGAAGAACGCCTGTTGTTCACTGCCCGTGGTCGCCTGACGATTGCCAGCACTGGTCCGCAAAGACGCATAGATTTGCCCGTGCCTGAAAATGCCCGCGCCCGCGAAGCGGTGTTCTCGCATGATGACAAATCCGTGTATGCCATCGTCGATACCACAGGTGAAAATGAAATCTGGAAATTCCCGGCCAATGGCGTCGGCAAACCAGAAGTATTGACCAGTAATGGCGACGTGCATCGCTTCCACATCTACCCTTCCCCAGATGGCCATTGGCTGGCGCATACCGACAAGCGCGGCAGACTGTGGTTGCTGGATCTGGCGACCAAAACCAATCAGCTCATCGACGATGCAGGCAAGATAGGCGCCGAAAAACAGGACGAAGTTATCTGGTCACCTGATAGCAAGACCATTGCCATCGTCAGGGCCAACACCAAAGTACAAAGACCGCAAATAGGTTTGTATGCCCTCGACAGCAAGCAATTGCATTTCGTCACCAGCGACCGCTACAACTCCCATGCACCCGTGTTTTCACCGGATGGACACTGGCTATATTTCTACTCTGAACGCAATTTCCAGGTCAGCAATCGTGGTCCCTGGGGTGACCGCAATATGGGTCCGCATTTTGAAAAGCGTAGCGGCGTGTATGCACTGGCCCTGCAAGCCGGAAATCGCTTTCCATTCAAGCCGGATGATGAGTTGAGCAAATCAACGGATAAATCTGCAGATAAGTCTACTGATAAACCTGCTGACAAAGCAACCGATAAGCCAGCCGACAAAGCAACGGATAAAACTGCAGAAAAAACTGAAGAAGTCAAAAAACCAGTCAAGCCTGGTCTGCCTGCGATACAGTATGCGGGCCTGGAAGAGCGCCTGTATCAAGTGCCACTGGCTTATGGCAATTATCGTGATCTCGCCATTGACGACAAGCGCCTGTATTTCACTGAGTTAGAAGGTACGGATGGCAAAGTTACACTGAAGACTCTGGCCGTCAGCAAGACCTCCCCGCAGCCAGAAATCTTTGCTGGCAATATACGCCAGTTTGATTTGTCAGCCAACAAGAAGCATGTGTTTTACAGCCAGCAAATTGGCATGGGACCTAGTGAATTCTTTGTTGTCGAAGCCGGTGCCAAGCAGCCAGGCGACGTCAGCAAGGCCAAGGTCAATATCAATGACTGGAGTTTCTCCCTCAGCCCCAAACTCGAATGGCAGCAAATGTATGCTGATGCCTGGCGCATGCACAGGGATTATCTGTTCGATGAAAAAATGCGCGGCGTGGACTGGAACAAGGTGCGCAGCAAATATGCCCCTTTGGTCGACCGCATCACTGACAGGGCTGAATTAAATGATGTCTTGGGCTTGATGGCCAGTGAAGTCAGCACCCTGCATTCACAAACCCGCCCAGGCGATATACGCCGCGCCCCACCGGAAGGTCAGGCTGCCTCTCTGGGTGCAGTATTGAGCCGCACTGCAGCGGGCTATCGCATCGATCACATTTATCATACCGAAGCAGAACTACCTTCCGAGCGCACACCACTGTCGCAGCCTGACCTGGATATCAGGGAAGGTGACATTATCACCGCTATCAATGGGCAGGCCGTATTGGAAGCACGTGATATTTCCGACTTGCTGAGCAATCAGGCCGACAAGCAGGTGTTAATGCATGTCAAGCGTGGTGAGCAGCCTGCCCGCGCCGTCATCGTCACGCCTGTCAATATGATGAAGCATGCCAATTTGCGTTATAGCGACTGGGAGCAAAGCCGTAGCGAACAAGTCAGCAAGCAAACGCAAGGCCGTATAGGTTATCTGCATTTGCGCGCCATGGGCAGCCAGGACATCAATAGTTTTGCACGCGACTTTTATAGCAATATAGAACGCGATGGTTTGATCATAGACGTACGTCGAAATCGCGGTGGCAATATCGATAGCTGGATCATAGAAAAACTCTTGCGCAAAGCCTGGGCATTCTGGTCTTCACCTGGCGCTACGCCCGCCACCAATATGCAGCAAACTTTCCGTGGTCACCTGGTGGTCCTGGTTGATGAATTGACTTACTCCGATGGTGAAACCTTTGCTGCCGGTATCAAGGCACTGAAACTGGGGCCACTGGTGGGCAAACGTACTGCCGGTGCCGGTGTCTGGCTGTCAGACAATAATTCCCTGTCAGATAATGGCATGGTCAGAGCAGCCGAAAATGCACAATTCGGCATGGATGGCCGCTGGCTGGTAGAAGGCGTGGGCGTTGTACCCGACGTCGAAGTCGACAATCTGCCGCATGCGACTTTCAATGGCAAAGACCAGCAACTGGAAGCCGCCATACAATTGCTGGAGAAAAAACTCAGAGAGCAACCTGTAAAACCCTTGGTACCGCAAGTCATTCCGCCACTGAAATAATTTGTTCTCAGGTTCGCGAAAATCCCCATAGCCATGCACTGTGGGGATTTTTTTATCACAGTCCATCTTGGACTTCGTCGGCAATCCAGCGCGCACGGGCTGAACATTCAGGCTTACAGAAAGCAGCTTAGCCATGATTATCCCCTCTATCAGCGTAGCGACAACTGCGCGGGCGAATATCTCCCCTGACTTCTGCCGTCGCGACTACCTATCGCCTGCGTGACGGCCTACCACAAACACTCACAGAAAAGCCACGGCAAGCACAGGCTGAGCTGAACTACCAGCAGGCAGCAGACCTGGCGCGAAACAACAAAAATGCAGGGACAGCCAACAATCCAAATGCTGCTGCCCATGTCTGAGCGAGCCACACACAACACCAAGGATTAAATTGAAATTTAAAAATCTCAACTTAAGTCAGCGCAGCATAACAAATAGAACTTAATGAGAGCATAGCGAATTTGGCAAGAGCGGCTTCAGCCGCGAATATCCTGCTCAACAGAAAATAACCGATACGGCAAGGTGTTCGCAGCTAAAACCGCTCCTACATCGACAAGATATAGCACTGCTCTTTAAGGTTTACCTGAAATATGCCTGGAATATGCCTAGAATCAGGGCATCCTCAAAATAAAAAACCTCCCGCAACATGCGGGAGGTTTTCAGACGAAGCCGAGTTCAAGCAGAAATAATCAGAACTGATCTTCCGTCAAAGCCATGACACCCGCACTGCCATCCACAATCGCTGAACGCAAGCCTTGTGCTGCAGACAGGATGTGGTCAGCAAAATAACGAGCAGTCGCAATCTTGGCTTTCATGAAGGCTGCATCGCCCTCGCCTGTATCCAGCTTTTGCTGGGCTACGATGGCGGCACGCGCCATTTGCCAGCCACCAAAAACGATACCTGCCAATTTAAGATACAAAACGCTGCCAGCGAACACGCCCTTGATGTCTTGCTTGAAGTTGGTGACAACATAATCAACCACGTCTTCCAGCGCCGCAGTACCTGCTGCCAGTTGGCGCTGTATCGCCAGCATATCGACAGAACCGATAGCCGTCAATTGTGCTTCTGTCGCACGCATGTCTGCGATAAAGGCTTTTGCAGTAGCGCCGCCATCGCGTGAAGTCTTGCGGCCTACCAGGTCATTCGCCTGTATGGCTGTAGTGCCTTCATAGATCGTCAAAATCTTGGCATCGCGGTAGTGTTGTGCCGCACCGGTCTCTTCGATGAAGCCCATGCCGCCGTGAACCTGTACGCCAGTCGATGTGACATCCAGCGACATTTCTGTCGACCAGCCTTTGACGATAGGCACCAGGTATTCATATTTGGCCTGGTTGGCCTTGCGCACCGCTGCATCTGCATGATGATGGGCAAAGTCGCTGATACCGGCAGCCACATAGGCCAGCGCACGCGCTCCCTCAGTCTGGGCGCGCATGGACATCAGCATGCGGCGCACATCCGGGTGATTGATGATGGACACCGGACCGGCAGAACCCGCCAGGTCACGTGACTGCACGCGGTCTTTGGCATATTGCACGGCCTTTTGGTAAGCGCGTTCTGCCACGCCTATGCCCTGCATGCCAACGCCAAAGCGGGCTGCATTCATCATGATGAACATGTATTCGAGGCCACGATTTTCTTCACCAACCAGTGTGCCTATCGCGCCACCGTTGTCACCAAATTGCAATACCGCAGTCGGGCTGGCCTTGATGCCCAGCTTATGTTCTATCGATACGCAGTGTGCGTCATTGCGTGCCCCCAGGCTGCCATCAGCATTGACCAAAAACTTGGGCACGATGAACAGAGAAATACCTTTGACGCCTTCCGGCGCATCAGGTGTACGTGCCAGCACCAGGTGGACGATATTTTCTGCCATATCGTGTTCACCATAGGTAATGAAAATCTTGGTGCCGTACACTCTGTAAGTACCGTCACCTTGTGGCACAGCACGGCTGCGCACCATCGCCAGATCAGAACCGGCCTGCGGCTCGGTCAAATTCATGGTGCCTGTCCACTTGCCGGAAATCAGGTTTTCCAGGTAGATGGCTTTTTGTTCGTCGCTGCCTGCGGTCAGCAGGGCTTCAATCGCGCCATCAGTCAGCAATGGGCACAGGGCAAACGAGATGCTTGCTGCATTGAGCATTTCTATGCATGGCGTTGCCACCAGCTTGGGCAAGCCCTGGCCACCAAATTCTTGCGGATGCTGCACACCCTGCCAGCCAGCTTCACCAAACATCTTGAAGGCATCTTTAAAGCCCTTGCTGGTGAAAACTTCGCCGTCTTTCCAATAGCTCGGTGCCTGGTCACCAGGGAAGTTCAAAGGGGCCACCACTTCACCGGCAAACTTGGCGTTTTCTTCCAGCACGGCTTCTACCGTTTCTGCCGTTGCATCTTCACAACCAGGCAAGGCATTGACTTCCGTCAGACCGGCCAGTTCGTTGATGAGGAACAACATGTCCTTGACAGGGGCAACATAGCTCATTTTTGTATCCCAAAAAAAGAAAAAGGGGCAGGTCAGGAAGATCGCTTGAATGATGCGATAAACCGCTTACCTGCCCCGTCAGGCCGCCGCAGCGGCCAAGAAATTAACCTAATTCAGCTACAAGCTGTGGAACGATTTCAAACAGATCGCCAACGATGCCGTAGTCAGCTACCGAGAAGATCGGTGCTTCTGGATCTTTGTTGATAGCAACGATAGTTTTGGAATCTTTCATACCGGCCAGATGCTGGATCGCGCCTGAGATACCGACGGCAATATACAGGGTAGGAGCAACGATCTTGCCGGTCTGGCCAACTTGCCAGTCATTCGGCACGAACCCTGCATCCACCGCAGCACGGGATGCACCCATGGCAGCACCCAGCTTATCAGCCAATGGTTCCAGAATCTTGAAGTTGTCGCCAGAACCCATGCCGCGGCCACCAGAAACGATGACTTTCGCAGCTGTCAGCTCAGGACGGTCAGACTTGGCCACTTCGCGAGACACGAAAGCAGATTTGCCAGAATCAGCAACTGCAGCAACAGTTTCGACAGCAGCAGAGCCACCAGTAGCCGCAGCATCAAAGCCTGTCGTACGTACAGTGATGACCTTGATGGCGTCTGTCGATTGCACAGTCGCGATGGCGTTACCAGCGTAGATAGGACGCTCGAACGTGTCAGGGCTGTCTACTTTGGTGATTTCAGAGATTTGCGAGACGTCGAGCTTGGCAGCAACGCGTGGCAAAATGTTTTTGCCATAGGCAGTTGCTGGTGCCAGGATGTGGCTGTAGCCAGAAGCGATTGCCAATACTTGCTCGGCAATGTTTTCTGCCAGGCCATCAGCAAAGTGCGCTGCATCTGCATGCAATACTTTGGCAACGCCAGCGATTTGTGCAGCAGCTTGTGCAACTGCGCCAGCATTGTGGCCGGCAACCAGTACGTGTACATCTGCGCCGCATTGAGCAGCAGCAGTGACGGTATTCAATGTGCTGCCCTTGAGGCCAGCGTTGTCGTGTTCAGCGATGACGAGTGTAGTCATGATGTCTTCCACTTGATGCGTTGTCAGGATCAATATCCGGGCAACAAAAATTATTCTTAAATTCTGTCTTTATGAAAGCTGGAAACTATCAGCCAATAACCTTGGCTTCGTTACGCAGCTTGGCCACCAGGGTCGCTACGTCAGGCACTTTGATACCAGCGCTGCGTTTTGGTGGTTCTACCACTTTCAAGGTCTTGACGCGGGAAGCAACGTCCACGCCCAGGTCTGCTGGTTTGACATTGTCCAGTTGCTTTTTCTTGGCCTTCATGATGTTAGGCAAAGTCACATAACGTGGCTCATTCAAACGCAAGTCTGTAGTGATGATGGCTGGCAGTGTCAAGGACAATGTTTCCAGGCCACCATCTACTTCGCGTGTCACTGTAGCCTTGCCATCAGCAACGGTGACTTTGGAAGCAAATGTCGCTTGTGGCCAACCCAGCAGGGCTGCCAGCATTTGGCCAGTCTGGTTACTGTCATCATCAATAGCCTGTTTGCCGAGGATGATCAGTTGTGGTTGTTCTTTGTCAGCCAGTGCCTTGAGCAATTTAGCCACAGCCAGCGGTTGCAGTTCTGCATCGCTTTCGACCAGGATGCCACGGTCAGCACCAATTGCCATGGCAGTACGCAGGGTTTCCTGGCATTGCGCCACGCCGCAAGAAACAGCGATCACCTCTGTCACCACGCCCGCCTCTTTCAGGCGGGTCGCTTCTTCAACAGCGATTTCATCAAATGGGTTCATGGACATTTTGACGTTGGCGATATCAACGCCAGAGCCATCAGATTTGACACGTACTTTGACGTTGTAATCGACGACGCGTTTGACTGGTACCAGGACTTTCATAGTTCTGCCTTTATGAGCTAATTGGGAAATACCGAATTTAATACCGATTTATACGAAACTTGATACGAATTTTAAAGCTTGATACTGAAAATTTGCTGCCTGACGTTTCGCCATTTTGCTTGCAAGACTGATAAAACGCAGGACTCTTCAATGAATCCCTCATATTACTGCGCTTTCACATCGGCAAATTGACGTATACGTAAATTCTATTGATTATAAAACGAAAACATCAAGATTTTGCACAATTTAGCACGAGCGTTCTTTTTAATCCACTTTGGCACTAGAGCAGAATGCCTAATCCATTAAGGATTTCGCAAGATTAGCAGGCAGTGATGCGGCCAAGACTTTGCCCTAAAGCACTGTTTTTGTTACTGAAGGCGCAGTCGGAGTTTGAGGCAATATACTACCTATCGATGCAAGAAGATTCTGCGGCATGCAGGGTTTCACTCAGCCTTAACCAGGCCGGACAATTTTGTACGCCCCAACATAATTGCGATATAGTGCGGGGCGAATCAAGCCCAAAAAAAATGCCTGGTTAAAAATGAAAAAACCCGCAACAAGATTGCGGGTTTTTTCATCTGCTGCTTTGCCGACGGGTAATCGCAGACTGATGATACTTTGACGATGCTTATTTGCGTTTGATGAAATACTCAAACTCTTTGCTGTTTTCCTGATGCGACAACAGCTCATTGCCAGTTTGCTTGGAAAAGGCCTTGAAGTCCCTGACCGAACCAGGATCAGTCGCCAGCACATGCAGCACTTCACCAGTGAGCATTTCGGCCAGCGCCTTTTTGGTTTTTAAAATTGGAAGGGGACAGTTCAGTCCGCGTGCATCCAGTTCTTTATTGAATTGCATGATTTTCCCAGAAATACAAATTGAGTAAGCACATACGCACTACAATTGATGCACCAATTCTACCGGAATTTTCATTTGTATGGTGCATCGCAGCAGACTAACAACAAAAGACCAAATATTTTAAAAAGTTTCCGCACGAAAATGGTGCAAAACCGAAGATTCTTCGCTCAAAGTCCATATCCTCATCTTAGTCATTAAACTTACTGCTGACTTACTAAATACAGATATTTCATCAAAACAATTGTAAAATTGCCTTTTTATTGGCAATAACATATCAAATTACATCTACAGACATGCACAATATACCCGCTCTGTTTTGCGCTGCAAAAGATGGAAACTACTTACCTTCCCACTCTCTATAGACTGGCTCCAGACCGCGTGTACGCATCCAGTCTGCCATGGCATGGCCGGTGCCAGCATTCCAGGGCCGGAGTTTTTCGGGTTCTATGAGGCGGTATTCCAGCAATTCTGGTGACAGGCTGACTATGCCCGATGCCTTGACGTGATAGGCGATGATGAGTTCATTTTTACGGATGAATTCATAGACACCAATCAGGCTGATTTCATCAGCATCGAGATTGGTTTCCTCCTTGAGTTCACGGGCCACGCCCTGCTCCGGGGTTTCACCACGCTCCATGAAGCCGGTGATGAGGGCAAAGGTATTTTCTGGCCAGGCAGCATTGCGTGCCAGCAGTATCTTGTCATCAAATTCTACCAGAGCAGCCAATACTGGCAGGGGATTATCCCAATGGGTCCAGTGGCCCTCGGGGCAAGCCAGCCTCAGCTTAGCCACTTCTTGTTCATCTGCACGTTCTATCAGTGATGTTGCACAAACCGGGCAAAACTTTATTTCCATGCTGACCTCAGGTTTCCCTCAGCGGTATCATCGCTTGCTTGGGATGTAAACGCGCCATGGCATAACTATCGACATACTGACCATTACGAAAAGCATGCGCGCGCATCATGCCTTCTTTTTCGAAACCAAATTTTTTATACAGATGGATGGCGGCAGTGTTGTCACAAAACACGGTCAACTCCAGACGCAGGATATTGAGCCAGTTATCTGACAAATTCAGCAGCTCGGTCAACAGGGCCGTGCCTATCCCACGGCCGGTAAAGGAATCGGCTACCCCCATACCCAGGTGAGCGACATGTTGCCGCCTTTGCGCCTTTTCCAGATGCAGGCTGGCTGAACCAACCACCACACCATCATAGATGGCGACCAGCCTGGTGTCCTTGGGATCGGTCTTTTCCAGCCGCTCCTGCCACATTTCCAATGAGGGATGTGGCAGTTGCAAAGTACCTGCATAGGTGCCGCCACTGGCAAACACCCTTTGCAGTTGGGCCGCATCTGAAACTTCAGCGCGACGTATATGTATCATAGACGTGAAGTTACCCATTCAGTCACACCCTCCAAGGCTTTTGCCAGGCCGCTGGCATCAGTACCACCCGCTTGCGCCATGTCAGGACGGCCACCACCTTTGCCGCCGACTTGCTGCGCCACAAAATTGACCAGGTCACCAGCCTTGATTTTGGATGTGCTATCCGCCGTCACACCGGCAATCAGGCTGACCTTGCCATCATTGACCGCTGCCAATACGATGGCGGCTGTTTTCAGCTTGTCCTTGAGCTTGTCCATGGTTTCACGCAGGGCTGTCACATCAGCGCCTTCCAGCGTCGCTGCCAGCACCTTGATGCCTTTGACATCCACTGCCTGATTGACCAGATCATCACCCTGGCTGGAAGCCATTTTGGATTTCAGTGTCGCCAGTTCTTTTTCCAAAGCCTTGACATGATCCTGCACTTGCCCGATACGCAGCGTCAGTTCTTCTGGCTGGGTTTTCAGGGCGGCAGCAGCTTCATTGATGCGGCTGTTGAGGTTTTGCACTAGAGTCAATGCCACTTCACCAGTTACCGCTTCTACACGGCGGATACCGGCAGCAACGCCGCCTTCAGCAACGATCTTGAACAGGCCGATATCGCCAGTACGGGACACGTGAGTACCACCGCACAACTCACGCGAAGTACCGATGTCAAGTACGCGCACTTCATCGCCATATTTTTCGCCAAACAAAGCCATCGCGCCATGCTTGACCGCGTCGTCATAGCCCATGACCTGCGCCTGGGTTGCGGCGTTTGCCAGAATTTCACGGTTGACGATGGTTTCTACCTGACGGATTTCATCGGCAGTCATAGGGCCATTGTGGCTAAAGTCGAAGCGGGTTTTTTCCACATCCACCAGAGAACCTTTTTGTGCGACATGGCTGCCCAATACTTCGCGCAAGGCCTTGTGCATCAAATGCGTAGCGGAGTGATTGCGCATGGTTTGTGCGCGGATTTCCTGGTTCACTTCTGCCTTGAGATTCTGTGCAATAGCCAGACTGCCAGATTTCAATACGCCGTGATGGCCGAATACATCTGCCTGGATTTTTCTGGTGTCACTCACTTCAAACACGGCACCATCCGCACCCACCAGCACACCAGAGTCGCCAGCCTGACCACCTGATTCTGCATAGAAAGGTGTGGTATCAAGAACGACAATCGCTTTTTGGCCAGCCTTGATTTCATTGACAGCAGTGCCATCAACATACAGGGCTATCACTTTGGCTTCGTGCTGCAATTGATCGTAACCGACGAATTTTGTTTTTTCACCACTGTATTCAATGGCGGCAGCCATCGTGAATTCGCTATTTTCCTTGCCGCTTTCTTTTTGCTTGCGCATCGCTTCATGGAAACCCGCTTCATCCAGTACGACATTGCGCTCGCGGCAAATATCTGCCGTCAGATCAAGCGGAAAACCATAGGTATCATGCAAGGTAAAGGCTGTTTTGCCATCCAGGTTTTTACTGTCTTTGGCAAGTGCTGCTTCCAATATCTTCATGCCATTGCCCAGAGTTTCGCCAAAGCGCAACTCTTCCTGCTTCAATACCTGGGCAACACGCTCAGCCGCCTCAGCCAGTTCAGGATAAGCAACACCCATTTCCTTGACCAGATCAGGCACCAGTTTGTAGAAGAAAGGCTGGCTTTGGCCCAGCTTGTGACCATGACGCAAAGCGCGGCGGGTAATACGACGCAGCACATAGCCACGGCCTTCATTACCAGGGATGATGCCATCAACGATCAAGAATCCAGCGCAGCGGATATGATCGGCAATCACGCGCAGGGAATTGTGTTCCAGATCAGTACAGCCAGTTTCACGCGCAGCGGCCTTGATGAGATTCTGGAAAGTATCGATTTCATAGTTGGAATGCACATGCTGCAAAACTGCAGACAGACGTTCCAGGCCCATGCCGGTATCCACGCATGGTTTAGGCAGGGGATTCAGGACACCAGCTTCATCTTTATTGAACTGCATGAACACCAAATTCCAGATTTCTATGAAACGGTCGCCATCTTCATCTGGTGAACCTGGAGGGCCGCCCCAGATTTCCGGGCCGTGGTCATAGAAAATCTCGGTACAAGGGCCGCAAGGGCCAGTGTCAGCCATTTGCCAGAAATT
Organism: Undibacterium sp. JH2W; assembly: GCF_049340425.1. Taxonomy (NCBI): domain Bacteria; kingdom Pseudomonadati; phylum Pseudomonadota; class Betaproteobacteria; order Burkholderiales; family Oxalobacteraceae; genus Undibacterium; species Undibacterium sp. JH2W. The sequence goes on from NZ_JBMPOT010000022.1 coordinate 59,849, forward strand.
GTCGGATGCATAACGCGCACCCTTGTTGTCGCCGATGCGGATGATGCGCTCTACTGGTACGCCGATTTCGTTTTTCCAGATATCGTAGGCTTCGTCATCTTCCTGATAGACGGTGACGGTCAGCTTGTCTTTTGGCAAGCCATAGACTGTCGTCAGCAATTCCCAGGCGTAGTGAATCGCATCTTTCTTGAAATAATCGCCAAAAGAGAAATTACCCAGCATTTCAAAGAAAGTATGGTGACGCGCGGTGTAACCTACATTTTCCAGATCATTATGTTTACCGCCGGCACGTACGCTGCGTTGCGCTGTCGTGGCACGGGTGTAGGCACGTTTGTCCTGGCCGAGGAACACATCCTTGAACTGCACCATACCGGAGTTGGTGAACAGCAGGGTAGGATCATTGCCGGGTATCAGGCTGGAAGAGCGCACACGGGTATGGCCCTTGGATTCGAAAAAGCTAAGGAATTTATCGCGGATTTCTGACGAGTTCATAAATGATGGTTCTAAGCTGAAAAATGGGTGTAATAACGATTGTAACCGCCGATTATACGGTATAAATTCAGCACATTATCTATGCTGGCTGGTGGCAGACAGGCAAGTTTATTGAAAAATCTGTTGAAAAAGGAAAGACCTCTCAACACAGAGGCACGGAGACACAGAGAAAAGCAGGAGAAAAACTGTTTATATCTCAATCAATTTATCGTTGTTTTATCATCATCAACAGGATTGATGACTACAGCAATACGCAAAGAATATGATTATCTTTTTTACAAAAATCACGGCCACCAGCGGAAACTGGCGGCCTGGTTTGGATATGCAGCAACTCAACCAGCAACACTGGCATTGTGCTTTTTATTACGAATTTTCTTGCTGGCGCGGTTTTCTTCATGTTCCAGCTTGGCACGTTCAGCCTTGGTGACAACACCGTCTGCTTTGGCTGCCTGCTTATCGGCTTCTATCTTGGTTTCGCGCTTTTCCAGGTTAGCAGATTCTTTGGCCGTCAAGGCGCCGCTTTCCATGCCTTTGGCGACACGCTTTTGCTGCACTTCCTGGCGCTTATCAATATTTGGGGTATTGGTTTGCGCAAAAACCGAACCAGCGATGAGAGTAGCGACAAGAGCAGCAGCAAATTTGATGGATTTCATGGTTTTTCCTTAGCAGAGAGTATTTTGTACTATGAGCGAACTGCCCATGCGCCATTAACGAAAGCTGGATTTATTTTGATGACAGGGAAAATGTAATCAGTGTAAGCACTTGTAAAGCCATGAAGTCATAGCAAATTTTAGAAATCAGCTGGTATCAGATCTATTCTGTCAGTGCAAAATGCATCGACGCCCCAATGCAGAATTTCTGCTGCCCGCTCTGGTGTGTTGACGGTATAGCAAAATACGCCATAACCCGCGTCTTTGACTTCTCTCACCTGCTCTGGCGTCAGGTGTTTGTGGTTGGTGTGCAAGGCCCTGGCGGCCAGTTCCTGCAGGCGCGCTTTCCAGTCAGGAGTGACTTTATCCATCAAAAACCCGCGTGGTATGGTGGGTGCAGCATGTTTGGCTGCCATCAGGGCGGCAAATGAAAAAGAAGAAAACAGCGGCAAATGCAGGGCATCAACGACGGCAACATCGGCAAACAGGGCTAATGTCTGCTCTGCCACTACCCTGCCGGTTTCTTCCTCAGCCCCTGGAGATGGTTTGATTTCCACATTCATCCAGATGCCATGCTGGCGGCAAAAACCTGCTACATCGGCATACAAGGGGACAGGCTCGCCCTGAAAGCTGTCAGCAAACCATTTACCGGCATCCATATTCTGCAAATCTGCTGCCAAAGTATCTGTCACGCGACCACTGCCAGCCACGGTTCTGCCAAATTCAGGATCATGCATGAGCACAGGAACGCCATCCTTTGATAACATGACATCAAATTCCACGGCGGCAAAACCGTGCTCCCATCCGCAACGCATCGCTGCCAGGGTATTTTCTGGTGCCAGAGTTCCACCACCACGGTGGGCGATGACTTTAGGATAGGGCCACATGATGCGCTCCGTACAAGCTGATAAATAATATTAATAGGATAATCGAAGATGTCGAGCTCGTCGCTACAAAAAACTGCCCTGGGTCATATTCGAGTACTGGACCTGACGCGGGTGCTGGCAGGCCCCTGGTGTGCACAAAACCTGGCCGACCTGGGGGCAGAAGTCATCAAGGTTGAGCGTCCAGGCAGCGGCGACGATACCCGCAGCTGGGGCCCACCGTATTTGCGCGATGCAGAAGGGAATAACACCACTGAGGCAGCTTATTACTTGGCGGCGAACCGCGGCAAACAGGCCATCACGGTGGATATCGCCACGCCAGAAGGCCAGCAAATCATCCGTGAACTGGCGGCAAAATCTGACGTCGTGCTGGAAAACTATAAGGTTGGCCAGTTGAAGAAATATGGCCTGGACTATGAATCTCTGAAATTGATCAAACCTGACCTGGTGTATTGCTCCATCACCGGCTTTGGCCAGGATGGCCCGTACGCCAACCGGGCCGGTTATGACTTCATCGTGCAAGGCATGGGCGGTTTTATGTCATTGACGGGGGAACGTGATGACTTGCCAGGCGGCGGCCCGCAAAAAGCCGGGGTGGCGATTGCTGACCTGATGACAGGTATGTATTCCACCATCGCCGTCATGGCGGCACTGACACACAGGGACAGGACAGGTGAAGGCCAGTACATAGACATGGCCTTGCTGGACGTACAAGTGTCGATGTTGGCCAATATGAATATGAATTACCTGGCCAGCGGCAATGCGCCTAAACGATGGGGCAATGCACATCCGAATATCGTGCCCTATCAAACCTTTGCGACCTCAGATGGCCACATCATCGTCGCCGCTGGGAATGACGGTCAATATAAAAAATTTGTACAAATAGGTGGTTTGCAAGAACTGGCAGATGACCCACGCTTCAGCACCAATCCTCAACGCGTAGAACACCGGGATGTGCTGGTGCCTGTGCTGGCAGAGATGGTCAAACGCAAAACCAAGCAGGAATGGATCAGCCTGCTGGAAGAGGCTGGTGTGCCTTGCGGGCCCATCAATAAACTTGATGAAGTATTTGACGACCCGCAAGTATTGGCGCGCGAAATGCAAATCAATCTGCCCCACCCCACTGCCGGGCAAGTCAAACTTGTGGCCAGCCCTATGAAATTATCGGCAACACCGGTTACCTATCCATCAGCCCCCCCCTTGCTCGGGCAACATACCCAGTCTGTGTTGACTACTGTACTAGGCTATGACGAGCAACAATTGCAGGCCTTAAAGGCAAAAAACATTATATAAAAACAAGCTCGTAAAATCTGGCATGGTTTATTCACGCCAGATTTGCCCGCCTTTACGACAAAAACCGCTGTCTTTATCCTGTTGACCTATGGCCCGGGCCAGAGACAGGTTAAGCTGCAAGCACAAAGATACTCAGCCCACGATGAAATGAATAATAAATTTTTGCGCCAACTCCAGACTTATTTACAGTCAAAATTAAAGCCTGAGAATTACCAGAGCTTGCTAGGAGTTATCGGCGACATGCCGCGCCTGTTGGCCATCAACCTGGCCTGCGGATTTGGCGTCCACTATATCCTGCATGCGCGCGGCAATCTGTTTGAACACATCGTGTTTTCCATGTTCATAGGCTTTTCAGCCTATTTGCTGATCAAGATATTCAAGCGCCTGTTCTGGGGTGCCGGGACACCAAACACCATCGGTTTTTACCTCATGTGTATCGTGGTGGCGCCCCTGGCCTTACTGGTGGGCATGTCGATCGCCGCCGTGGTATTCAACTACCCTGTTCCGGATGTCAAAACGATTAAGTCACCATATCTGCTCAGCTCTATCGCCATGACTTGCATAGTCAGCCTGATTGCGGCATGGTCATTCTGGAGCCGTGCCAGAATTTCAGAATTGCAGGCCTCTACCGAAGCAGAAAAAGCCAAGAATGCCGCGATAGAAAAACAGGCGATGCAAGCACAATTGCAAATGCTGCAGGCACAGATAGAACCGCACATGCTGTTCAATACCCTGGCCAATCTGCAAGGCCTGATTGCGATAGACCCACCGCGCGCCCAGCACATGCTGGCACAATTGATCGTCTATTTGCGTAATACCCTGAGTTCATCCCGCGCAGAAAAAACCACGTTGAAGCAGGAATTTACTCTGATGCAAGCCTATCTGGAATTGCTGGTGATACGCATGGGCAAGCGCCTGCAATACACCCTGGATTTGCCCGACGATTTGCAGCAAACAGCGATTGCCCCCATGCTCTTGCAACCTTTGGTGGAGAATGCTATCAAGCATGGGCTGGAGCCGAAAATGGAAGGTGGCAGCATCCATGTCATCGCCGAAAAACAAGATGCCATTCTCCATCTGAAAGTCATCGACACCGGCCTGGGCCTGCCCTTTAATTTTGATGACAGCAAGAACATCAGCAGCGAGGGTCACAATATCGGCAACGCCAATATCCGTGAGCGCCTGCTAGCCCTGTATGGGCCACAAGCCAGCCTGACACTGCAAGCCAATCAACCCGAAGGGGCAATTGCCCATCTCAATATCCCTATCAAAGAATAATTACCATGACAGCCAAACGTGCCCTGATTGCGGAAGACGAACCCATACTCGCGCTGACCCTGCAAAAAATGCTGGAAAAACTCTGGCCGGAACTGCAACTCTGCGCCGTGGTTGAAAACGGTGTACATGCAGTACAGGAAGCATTGGACAAACAGCCAGACATCCTCTTCCTGGATATCAAGATGCCGGGTAAAACCGGACTGGAAGTGGCACAGGAACTGGCAGAAGAATGGCCTGATGACAAGGCCTTCCCGCTGATAGTCTATGTCACCGCCTATGATGAATATGCGATAGAAGCCTTCGAACATTCGGCCTCTGATTATGTCTTGAAGCCTGTCAGTGAAGAACGTCTGAGCAAGACCGTGCAAAGACTGCAAGCAAGGCTGGCAGATGGCGTGCAAAGGCCAAACGAACTTGATCGTGTACTCGAACAATTGCGCCACCTTGTCCCTGGTCAAGCCCTTCCTGGCAGCACCAGTCATCAGGCAGCACCAGAACGCCTGCGCATCATCCGCGCCGCTGTCGGCAACCAGATACGCATGATCAATGTCGATGATGTGCTGTATTTTGAAGCGACTGACAAATACATCAATGTCGTCACCAGAGAACATTCGTCCCTGATACGCAGCAGCCTGCGTGAACTCTTGCCACAGCTCGACAGCAGCATCTTCTGGCAAATCCACCGCAGCACCGTCGTCAATACTCTGCATATACAAATTGCCAACAAGGATGACACTGGCAAGATCAGCCTGAAGCTCAAAGGTAGTGAAGACAAGCTACAAGTCAGTAGAGTCTATGCACACTTGTTCAGACAGATGTAAGCTAGGTACAAAAAATTAAAAGTGAGCGTCAATGACAAACCCAAAAAACTTAAAAGACTTGCAATGGCAATGTGCCAGCTTTACCGAATTAGGCAATTTGCAATTACACGCGATTTACCAGGCGCGTGCTGCTGTGTTTGTTATTGAGCAAAACTGCGTGTATCAGGATGTGGATGGCAAAGACCCTATTTCACATCACCTGACTGCCTGGACACCAGACGGCGAAGTGGCGGCTTACCTGCGCATAGTCCCGGCAGGCATCAGCTTTGTCGAAGCCTCATTAGGACGCGTCATCAGTACCCAGGACTGGCGTGGCACAGGCGTTGGCAAAGCTTTAATTGCGCATGGCATCCAGGCTTTGCACGCGCTCTACCCGGCAGCTCCTATCCGTATCGGTGCCCAGGCTTACCTTGAAAAATTCTATGGCAGCTTTGGTTTTGAGACGGTTTCTGACATCTATCTGGAAGACGATATTCCACATATCGAGATGCTGCTGCTCGCAAAAGCCTGATTAAATCGCTTATAATGCTGCCAAATCAATGACTTACTGAATTTCATCATGCCCGCTGTAATACAAACACCCGATAAACCCTACGTCAATATTTCTGCCTACAAGTTCATCACTTTCGATGACACCGCTGAAAAACGCCAGGTGTTTCTGGACAAATGCAAAGAACTGAATCTGAAAGGCACGGTATTGCTGACGCCAGAAGGCATCAACATGTTCCTGGCCGGTTTGCGCCATGAGATAGATGCCTATATGGACTGGCTGCATCAGGACCCGCGTTTTGCAGACGTGGTCGCCAAAGAGAGTTTTTCTGACCACCAGCCCTTCACCAAGATCCTGGTCAAGTTAAAGGCAGAAATCATCACCATGCGCATGCCGCTGATCAAGCCTGAAGAAGGCCGAGCCCCTGCGGTGGATGCACATACACTGAAACGCTGGCTGGATCAGGGTCATGATGACAATGGCAAAGCCGTGGTCATGGTCGATACCCGCAATGATTTTGAAGTCGACGTTGGCAGCTTTGACAACACCATTGATTACCGCATAGCCAAGTTCACAGAATTCCCGGCGGTTATTGAAGCCAATCGTGATGCCTTGAATGACAAAACCGTAGTGACTTTCTGCACCGGCGGCATACGCTGCGAAAAAGCCGCCATCCATATGCAGAATGTAGGCTTCGACAGCGTCTACCAGCTCGAAGGCGGCATCCTCAAGTATTTTGAAGAAGTCGGCGGCGATCATTACCATGGCGATTGTTTTGTGTTTGACTACCGCACGGCATTGAACCCGCAACTGGAAGCTACCGATACCAAACAATGCTTTGCCTGCCGCGCAGTCGTCACGCCGCGTGAGCAATTATCGCCCTGGTATATCTCTGGCAAGTCTTGCCCGCATTGCAAGAAAGAGTCTACTGGCGCTACTGAAGCTGAAGCCACTATTGCCCAATAGTCAGCCTCGCTCACATAACGCTTTCAGATAAAAGCATTACTGTTAACAGCAGTAATGCTTTTTTTGTTTTCCGCAATGAACTTCGCCAGGCTCATTCAGTCTATCCTTTCACTAATTCTTATAATTCCAGAGCGTCGAGAGCGCCTGCTCAGACAATAAAAACATCTTATCCAGAGACCCCCTATGAAACGCTTGCTACTCAGCACTCTCGCACTCAGCCTGCTGGCCAATGTTGCCCATGCAGCAGATCCTAGCCCAACGACAATAGTTGCCAAAGCGACTGCGCTTGGTTCTGGCATCCATCCCGAAAACATGGATAAGGCCGTACGCGCCCAGGATGATTTCTATCGCTATGCACAAGGTGCCTGGCTGACAGCCAATGAAATCCCGGCAGACAAATCTGACTGGGGTACTTTCATGAAAGCGCGTGAAGATGTGCAGCAACAATTGCGCACCATCGTTGAAAGCGCAGCCAGGGATGGCAACAGGCGAGCTGGTTCAGATCTGCAAAAAATCGGTGATCTTTACAATAGCTTCATGGATGAGAAGAGACTCAATGCCCTGGGCATTGCAGCCTTGAAGAGCGAACTGGCGCACATTGCAGCCCTGAAAGATAAAGCTGCCATCCCTAAACTGATTGCACATTTCCATGAAATCAGCGTCAACACGCCCATCCGTGCAAGTATAGGCCAGGACAGCAAAAATTCCAGCCAATACGCGGTTGAGGTATCCCAGGGCGGTCTGGGCTTGCCAAATCGCGATTTCTACCTGAAGCAGGATGATGCAAAAATGGCGGACGTCCGCGCCAAATACAAGGCACACATAGAAAGAATGCTGACGCTGGCTGGCGAAAAAAATGTCACGACACAAGCTGACAATATCATCGCACTGGAAACTGCACTGGCCAATGCACAATGGACAGCCGTGGAAAACCGTGACCCGGTCAAGACTTACAACAAATTGTCGGCTGGCGAGTTGAACAAGATGACCCCTGCTTTTAACTGGACGACTTATCTGCAGTCGGCCCATATGCAAGGCAAGGTCAATGATCTCATCATACAGCAGCCGAGTTTTATAAAGGGCCTTGACGATAGCCTCAACAACTTTTCACTGGATGCATGGAAATCTTATTTCAGTTGGCATCTGATCAGCACTTACAGCCCTTTCCTGTCATCGGATTTTGTCAATGAAGACTTTGCTTTCAAGGGTGCCACGATCGCCGGCATCAAGGAAAACCGCACGCGTGATAAACGCGGCGTGGCACTGACAGATCAGATCCTGGGTGAAACTCTAGGCAAGATTTATGTGGAAAAATACTTCTCGCCTGAAGTCAAACAGCGCACGGAAAAAATGGTCGGCTATTTCCTCGAAGCTTTTAAACAAAGCATAGAAACACTGGACTGGATGAGTCCTGAGACCAAGAAGCAGGCGCAAATCAAACTGTCTAAAATCAGTGTCAAGATAGGCTACCCGAGACAATGGCAGAACGATACTGGCCTGACGATCAAGAGTGATGACCTGGTCGGCAACCTGCTGCGAGCACGCAAAGCCCACTATGACAGGGAAGTTGCCAAGCTGGGCAAACCCATAGACCGCGAAGAATGGCATATGACGCCGCAAACGGTAAACGCTTATTACAGCGAGACTATGAATGAAATCGTCTTCCCGGCGGCACGCCTGCAATCACCCTTGTTTGACGTCACCGCGGAAGATGCTTTCAACTACGGTGCACTGGGCATTTCCATCGGCCATGAGATCAGCCATGCCTTTGATGACCAGGGTGCACAGTATGATGGTAACGGTAACCTGCGTAACTGGTGGACAGCCGAAGACCAGGAAAAATTCAAGAAAAAAACCGCCAGCCTGGTCGATCAATATGCGACGTATAGTCCCGTTCCAGGTTATGTCCTGAATGGGAAACTGACCCTGGGTGAAAACATTGCCGACAATGCGGGCATCGTCATGGCCTTGCGTGCTTACAAGCTCTCACTGCAAGGCAAACCTGCACCTGTGATTGATGGCTGGACCGCAGAGCAACGCCTGTTCATGGGCCTGGCACAAGCCAGACGCGGCAAGTCACGTGAACAGCGCTCTATCACCCTGGTCAAGACTGATCCGCACTCCCCTGGCGAATTCCGCGTCAATGGCAGCCTGGTCAATCATCCCGATTTTTATACCTCCTTTGATGTCAAACCTGGCGACAAGATGTACCTGCCACCAGAAAAACGCGTCAGCATCTGGTAAGCGGCGCTATCAGTAAAATCCTCATGCTACCTGTCTTTATATTGGTAGACAGGTAGCAGATTTCACGACTTCTTCTGTAACTATTTGCTACCGTTGACAAATAGCTTGTGATTTTGTGGTCTTATATTATTGTGGATGTACTTTCTATGTACTCATCAGGAGACCAAATGTCATTAGCCTTCCGCAAAATAGCCATTATTGCTGCCCTCTGCACCAGCAGCCTGTTACCGCTTTCCGCACATGCTGGCCGTGGTTGCATCTCTTGCGGCCCTTCTGGCGGCTCTGAAGCCTTGTCCATGGGGGTAGGTATCATCATGCTGGGTGGTTTTTCCATGGTGGCTGGATCAGGCGAGATGATCGTTGATACTGTCAAGGCTGGGGCCGATGGCGTGACTGTCGTGCTCAAAGGCTCTACCCAGGCAGTCAGCACCACGGTCAGATTATCTGGCAAGGGTATAGAAAAAGCCGGTCTGGTCAGCGGTGCTGTGGTGGAAGTCAGCGCCACGACAACAGGTTATCTGCTGGTCAGTGCAGGCAAGGTAATCGCGTTTATTCCGAATGAAATAGGTACTGCCCTGATGCATCACAACAAGGTCTGATCAGATTGAATATGCGCAAAAACTCACTGACTTCCCCTGTCACGCTTGTGCTGTTACAGCGCGTGTTGATTATCCTCACGTTTGCCTGCGCAGCCCCGGCTTTTGCCGGGCGTGCCTGTGAGGAAAGCAATTACGATCCCAAAAAAATCATGCAGGCCCTGGAGTTTGCGCACAAAACCCAGATCAAGCTGGATGATACCAAGGCCGAGGTTGCCATCATCGCCCGCGTAGGCCAGGATTTATCCAAATACAACTTGCGCTATTCGCATCTGGGCTTGATAGAACACCTGCCAGATGGCACATGGTCGGTCATGCATGAGCTCAATCAATGCGGCACTGCCAACTCGGAATTATTCAGGGAAGGTCTGGGTAACTTCTTCATGGATGACATGTTTGCCTTTGAAACCCTGATCCTCATCCCCAGCCCTGAACTGCAAGAAAAATTGCGACAAGTGATGGCCGATGGCCGCGCCAAAAACCTGCATGCTGCACGCTATAACATGTTGTCCTATGCCTATTCCACGACCTATCAAAACTCCAATCAATGGGCACTGGAAGTCATCGCCGCAGCCCAGGCCAATGATGTGAAGATAGAAAACCGCACGCAAGCACAAGCCTGGTTAAAATCAGCGTCTTACAAGCCGGATACCCTGCAAATCCCCTCGCTGACACGCCTGGGTGCACGCATGTTCCGCGCCAATGTCGCTTTCGACGACCACCCTTTCGATCGCCGCATGGCCGGGCAAATCGATACAGTCACCGTTGAATCCATAGTACGGTTTGTGATGTCACGAGATGCTAGGGCTGAAAAACTGGTGCTCAAGCAGTAAGGCACCAGGCCAGATAAATCCAGCACGAACTCAAGTCGGGATCCCCCGGGTTTGCTGCAATGCCGCATAGGCGTCGATTAGAAGACTTATTCAAATGTTATGAATAAGTCTTGCTTGCCTTACATCCCTCCCCTTAGCATGTCCACAAAATAATAATAAGTTTGCCAATATCAGCGTGCAAGGCTTGTTCCTTGCGTCGCCAGATTTTCATAAAACCAGAGACAAAGGTAAAGCATGGAGAAGTTTTGGCTGCAATCCTACCCCAAGGGCGTCCCCGCAGAAATTGACTGTACACAGTACAGTTCGGTCGTGCATCTGCTGGAAGAATCCTTCGATAAATATGCCCAGCGTCAGGCCTATGTCTGCATGGACAAATACCTGACTTATGCCGAGGTTGATACCTTATCCAAAAAACTGGCGGCCTGGCTGCAAAACAGGGGGATGGAAAAAGGTGCCCGCGTTGCCGTCATGATGCCCAATCTCTTGCAATACCCGGTAGCAATCGCCGCCATCTTGCGCGCCGGTTACACGGCGGTGAATATCAACCCACTCTACACCCCGCGTGAGCTTGAACATCAGCTCAATGACTCTGGTGCTGAAGCCATCATCATCCTGGAAAATTTTGCCACTACCCTGCAACAGGTCTTGGGTAAAACCAGGATCAAACACATCGTCGTCAGCAGCATGGGCGATCTGATGGGTGGCTTCAAAGGCATGGCACTCAATTTTGCGGTGCGCCATATTAAAAAAATGGTGCCGGAATTTTCCCTGCCCAGTGCTATCAGCTTCAAGCAGGCGCTGGACCAGGGTGCGGGCCTGCAATTACAGCCTGTGACCATCAGCCATGATGACATCGCCTTTCTGCAATACACTGGAGGCACGACTGGCATATCCAAGGGTGCCGTGCTGACTCATCGCAATGTCACGGCCAATGTCTTGCAAAATGAAGCCTGGGCGCAACCGGCATTGAACAAGGCTCCCAAGGTAGAGGCCATGAGCATAGTCTGCGCCCTGCCCCTGTACCATATCTTTGCGCTGACCAGTTGTTACCTGATGGGCATGCGCCTGGGCGGCATGAATATCCTGATACCCAATCCGCGCGATATACCAGGCCTGGTCAAGACGCTCTCCAAGCATCAGATCAGCATGCTGCCAGCAGTCAATACCCTGTATAACGGCCTGCTCAATAATGCAGACTTTGCCAGGCTGGATTTCACTTTGCTGAAAGCCTGCAATGGTGGTGGCACTGCTGTGCAACCCGCCGTCGCCGAGCGCTGGAAGGCAGTGACAGGCTGCCCCATCATAGAAGGCTATGGCATGTCAGAAACCTCACCGGTAGTCAGTTGCAATCCTACTGATTCCAGTGATTTCAATGGCAGCATAGGCTTGCCCCTGCCATCGACAGAAATTGCCATACTCGACGACCATGGCCAGCCGCTACCGCTGGGTGAATCAGGAGAGATCGCCATACGCGGGCCACAAACCATGCAGGGTTACTGGAACCGCCCGGATGAAACTGCCAAGGTCATGACGGCAGATGGTTACTTTAAATCTGGTGACATAGGCATCATGGAAGCCAGTGGATTTATCCGCGTGGTCGATCGCAAGAAAGACATGATACTGGTGTCCGGTTTCAATGTGTACCCAAATGAAATTGAAGGCGTGGTCGCCAGCCACCCTGGCGTACTGGAATGCGCCTGCGTCGGCGTACCCGACAGCAATTCTGGCGAAGCTGTCAAACTGTATGTGGTGCGCAAGGATGCGCAATTGACCGATGTACAGTTGATGAGCTATTGCAAGGAGCAATTGACCTCCTACAAGAAACCCAAATACATAGAATTCAGAACAGAACTGCCAAAGTCCAACGTGGGCAAGATATTGCGCCGCGAATTGCGGGATGAGAAAAAAGTAGCCTGACGATTTGTTCCACCTCTGTAGTACCTCTGCACCAGTTCACGCCTGCTTAGCCAGGCGTTTTTTTATGTGCACCTGCATGTAAAAACAGAATTTACATATTAGGGAAGGATGTTAAAATTTAAACAAACATCTTCGTACTGTCACGACAATGACACAAACCAGCGTAGCCCTGCAGCAAAACATCCAGGATATCTACCAGCGCGATTCGCGTCGCGTATTTGCGACTTTGGTACATTTACTGGGAGATTTTGGGCTGGCAGAAGAAGCCTTGCATGAAGCCTTCAAGGCAGCACTGGAACAATGGCCAGAAAAAGGCATGCCTGAGCATCCACATACCTGGCTGGTGTCGGCTGGACGTTTTAAAGCGATAGACAGCATACGCAGACAAAGCCGCTTTGACCCTCTGGACCAGCATTTGGAAACCGTAGAGGCGCTGGTGGATGAAAGCGGCCAGCCTGGCGATACTACACTTGAAGCTAGCATCGTGGAAGATGACAGGTTACGCCTCATTTTTACCTGCTGCCACCCGGCACTGGCAGCCGATGCCCAGGTGGCCCTGACACTGCGTGAAGTCTGTGGCCTGACAACAGAAGAAATCGCCCATGCCTTCCTGTCCCCGGCACCCACTCTGGCACAACGCATAGTACGTGCCAAGGCAAAGATACGTGATGCCAAAATCCCTTATCAGGTGCCAGAAAAAGAAGAACTGCCAGCCCGCCTGCATAGCGTGCTGAGGGTGATTTACCTGGTCTTCAATGAAGGCTACTCCAGCTCTGCTGGTGATAATGCCCTGCGCCTGGATCTGGCAGCAGAAGCTATACGACTGACACGCCTGCTGCAAGAATTATTGCCAGAACCTGAAGTCAGCGGTTTGCTGGCGCTGATGCTCTTGCATGAGTCACGCCGCCCTGCCCGCACGGATGCCCGGGGCGAATTAATCGCGCTGGAACAACAAGACCGGCAGTTGTGGGATCAGACCTTGATAGCCGAAGGCTGCACTTTGGTAGAACAGGCTTTACGCTCTGGCCACTTTGCTGCTTATACACTGCAGGCGGCGATATCTGCCGTCCATGCAGAGGCCATTACTTATGCAGAGACTGACTGGCCGCAAATCACTGGCCTGTATGATGCCTTGCTGAGGGTAGAAGTCAGCCCCGTCATAGAATTGAACCGCGCAATCGCCATCGCCATGTGTACCGGCGGATTAAAGACAGGCTTGCAACTGGTAGCAACCCTGCTGGAAAAACAGGAAATGCAAAACTACCATCTGGCTCATGCAGCGAGAGCTGACCTGTGCCGCCGTAATGGTGACCTGGCGCAGGCAAAATCATCCTATGAACAGGCGCTGAAACTCTGCAAACAAGAGCCGGAAAAGCGCTTTATTGAGCGCCGGATACAAGCCTTAAGTAAGTAGGTAAGCAAACAACTTCCTTCAAAAAGTCTCGCCCCTAACCCCAGGAGATATATGTCCGAACTGCACCGCGTCCTTGCCACTTTACTCATGAGTTTTCTCCCTGCATTTTGCATTGCTGAAGCTGCACCGATTTCTACCGGGCGGGCCTGCAAGGCTGCCACACAAGCCATCAATGAAGAAGGTTTTGTTGAAATAGGCGGCATACCCCAATGGGTGACCATCAAAGGCAGCCATTGCGGTAACCCAGTTATCCTGATCGTGCATGGCGGCCCCGGCAATACCATGAGCCCCTATGCCAAGGCTATTTACGGTGCATGGGAAAAAGATTACACCCTGGTGCAATGGGATCAGCGCGGCGCAGGCAAGACATTTGGCAAGAACAAACCCGGCGAAGAAACACCATTGACAATCGCTCAAATGGCTGACGATGGCGTCGCCCTGGCGGCTTATCTGACCCAACATCTGGGCAAGAAAAAAATCATCCTGACAGGCAGTTCATGGGGTTCGATACTCGGTGTACAAATGAGCTTGTCCAGGCCTGAATTATTTTATGCCTACGTAGGTACTTCTCAGGTCGTCAGCTACAAGACTAACCAGGCGGCCAGCTACAGCAAGGTATTGAGCCTGGCACAGGCGGCAAGCGATCAGGAAACCGTCACAAAAATGAGTGCTCTTGGCCCGCCGCCGTGGAACAATCCACGCAACTTCGGCGTTTTGCGCAAGGCAATACGCAAATATGAAGCACTGAGTACAGACCCTGCCCCAAAAGCATGGTGGGTATCTGATCCGGCCTATGCCACCACATCAGCACTGGCGGATTACGAAGCTGGTGAAGATTACTCTTTCCTGAAATTTGTCGGCTACAAGGGTGATGGCATGTTCAGTACCGTGGATTTTCCTGCCACGGCAAGCAAATTCTCCATCCCTGTCTTTTTTGTCCAGGGGGCGGAAGATTTGCTGACCATGCCAGAGATTACCCGCCTATATGTGGATAGCATTACCGCACCGAAAAAAGAATATATCGTCGTGCCACGCGCCGGACATGATCCGAATTTGCCATTTATTGAGGCACAATTAAAACTGCTCAATGAACGTGTGCGCAGTCTGAGCAATTAATATCCATCAGCAATTTTATGCTTTTCAAAAATTTTTAAAATATTTTTTGAAGTAGTGTCGATTTACTGTCCAGCCATTCGACTATCAGATGTGGAGATGCTTTCACACGATAATCCAAACAATTGATAAAAGGAAATGACCATGCCACATCCTATCGCTTACCTGTCCTTCAATGGCAACTGCAAGGAAGCCATGTACTATTATGAGCAAGTCCTGGGCGGCAAAATCACCGTCATGATGAGTGGTGCCGATTCACCTATGGCAGCCATGATACCGGCAGAATCTGCCCACCGCATCTTGCACGCACGCCTGGAACTGCCCGACGGTGGCTTGCTGTTTGCCGGTGATTGCCCGCAACAAATGCCGTATGAGGGCATCAAGGGTGTTTCGTTTGCCTTGAATTACGATACCACAGAAGAAGCCAGCAAGATCTTCAATGCGCTGGCAGAAGGCGGTCAGATCACGATGCCAGTGCAGCCTGCATTCTGGGCCAAGTCCTGGGGCATGCTGGTCGATAAATATGGCACCTCTTGGATAGTCAATGGCGAACCTTTGCCACTGTAATCAGATCAATCTTATCGCGACCTTGCTGGAGGCTCCATGAAATACCTGTGCCTGGTTTATCTCGACAATGAACACTGGAATGCCTGCCCGGATGAAAAATGCGGCATGTATGCCCAGGGCCTGATCGACAGTGGCCACATGCTGGCGGCTGAACCCCTGCATCCTGTACACACTGCCACCACGGTCAGGGTAAGGAACGGACAATTGTCAGTCACCGATGGCCCATTTGCCGAAACCAAGGAAATGCTGGCTGGCTTTTATCTGATTGATGCCAGGGATTTGAATGAGGCCATACACCTGGCTTCAAAAATTCCGCCCGCCCAGCACGGCAGTATAGAAGTACGCCCCGTGCGCGCACTTGATCTGCCCGCCATGTAGGCAACAGCGACAGCAAATTAAAGGAGAACGAAATGCATAAGCAAATCTTTGTCAACCTGCCTGTCAAAAACCTGGCCCGCGCCAGGGAATTCTGGAGCAGTCTGGGTTACAGTTTTGACTCAAAATTCAGCGGCGAGAAATCCGTCTGCGTCATCTTCGGTGAAAGCATCCTGGTCATGCTGCTGGTGGAAGAGCTCTTTGCCAGCTTCGCCCACAAACCCGTGTGCGATGCACATGAGCGTGTAGAAGTCTTGCATGCACTCTCTTGCGACAGTCGCGAGCATGTCGATACCCTCATCGCAAAAGCCCGGGCCGCTGGCGCTACCATACCGGACGAAGCGGAAGACCATGGCTTCATGTATGCCCAAGGTTTCTATGATCTTGATGGTCATGGCTGGAATTGCTGCGCATGGGCAGTGGAAGGCGAATGCAAATAAAGCGGCTAGTAATACTGCTTAATAACAGTACAAAAAAATTAAAGGAAGTCAAAATGCATAAGCAAATTTTTGTAAACCTGTCTGTCAAAAACCTGCCCCGCTCAAAAGAATTCTGGAGCAGCCTGGGTTATAGTTTTGAAGCCAAGTTCACCAATGACCAGGCTGCCTGCATGGTGTTGGGGGAGAACCTCTTCGTCATGTTGCTGGTGGAAGAATTTTTTGCCGGTTTCACCAACAAACCCATCAGCGATGCGCGTGAACGCACTGAAGTGTTGAACTGCCTGTCTTGCGACAGCCGCGAGCAAGTCGATAGTCTGGTCGCCAAGGCAAGGGCAGCTGGTGCCACAGTACCCAAAGAACCAGTAGACCATGGTTTCATGTACGGCCATGGTTTCCATGATATCGATGGTCATGGCTGGGAATTGGTGCACATGGTAGCTGAAGGCGAGTGCAAATAAATCTGTACAAGCTGAGTTGAAATTACCAAACCGTCTGCTTAAGTTACTTAAGAGGCGGTTTTTTTATGCCCCCCACTTTCGTTTTCATGCAATTCGTCACGGCAGACTCAAGCTTGGTCACACTATCGCCATCTACTCTCGCTGACGCGACATACTGACACAGTACGCCACCATATCCCAGATAAAACTCTTCAAATTGCATGGAATCAGAAATGGAAATTATCAGCCAGCCAAGTCGCCTATCCGCGCTCAATAACACCCCATCTCTTTTACATCGTTTAATGCATTACCTCACCAAAACTGCTCTGTTCTTTTTAAGCATGATTTTGTTCATAGCGGGCGCTGCACATGCGACCATGCCAGATACCAGGTATGAAGTCCAGCATGGCATTGTCTATCAAGGCACAGGTGAAGCTGCCTTGACTGGTGACTTATACCGTCCCAAGGGAGATGGTAAATATCCCGCACTCATCGCCATCCACGGTGGCGACTGGCGTTTTGCCGATGCCAGCCTGTATAAGCACTGGGGCCCTTACCTGGCACGCAATGGCTATGCCGTATTTGCCGTCAATTATCGCCTGGTCAAAGACAAAACCAATCTCTATCCAGCCGCCGTACATGACGTGCGCGCTGCGGTGCAGTTCTTGCGCCAGCAGGCAGCAACTTACCAGCTTGATCCTGAACGCATAGGTTTGATGGGTGACTCCGCCGGAGCGCAGCTTGCCACTATCGTCGCACTGGCGGGTGACCAGCCGCCGTTTTCAGATGGCAAGCAGCCCACTACCAGGGTCAAGGTTTGCGTAGGTATTTATGGCAGCTATGATCTGACGGCAAAATGGGAGCACTCCAATCGCTACTACCCAGACAATAATATTGCCCAGGGCTTCCTGGGTGATAGCCTGATCGACAACCGTAAAATTTACTTTGAAGCTTCACCACTGTCGTATGTGACGCGGGCAAATAATCAAACGCAGTTTTTTTTGAGCTGGGGAGCCAAGGATAAATTCGTTGACCCGGAAGCGCAGTCGATGGCTTTCATGCATGCCTTGAAGCAGGCAGGGTTTTCTGTGAGTTCTGTCGTGTTAAAAAATGTGGGGCATTATTGGGCTTCTGAGCCTATCAGGATGCCGGGGACGGATTCTGGATATCTGGCACCGCGATTGTTGCAGTTTTTGAAGGAGAAACTGTAGGTGCTGTCAGCTCATGATTCCAGGCCTGCATGTCATGGATGGTCAGTAATTCGTTTTGCTTGAGCAACAGGATATAGATTGAATGACCACCCCTCTCAAAGTCGTCATTCCTGCGTGCTTTTAGCAGGAATCCACCGGGCTGGCGCTCCAGGGGCGTTCGTAGCAAACTATTAGGCGAAGTAATTTCAGATTCATCGTGATTGTATATTGGTGTTTTTAAGTGCGATCACAAGTCATTGACGATTGCCGGTCGGGGGTAGCCCGACAGCTACATACCTTTCTTGCGTCGCTGTATAGAACAGGGACATAGGTTACAGGTGTATTGAGACATAGGTAACACATTTAAACGGATTTCTTTTGCGTTCGCAAATCAATTTGCAGGATTTTTTGACGGCAATAAAACACATCAAAAACCCC
>NZ_JBMPOT010000023.1:0-75940 GCF_049340425.1 Undibacterium sp. JH2W
ACGATTGTTAAGCGAACTCTCTTATCACCAGGGCGGCTGGCTGCCAGCAGTGCCAGTACGATCGGTGAAGTTGCGTTCAAATCTTTGCGTCCAGATGCGCGTATTCCAACGCAAAACCTCAAAATCGTCGCTCCTGCGCAGGCAGGAGCCTAGTGGCGTTCGTGGATCACAGCGATGTTGGATTTGATGAGAGGGGAGCAAAAACTAATACAGCAGGGAAGTTGAACGGCATGCGTAGTGCGGCATGCCGTTCACCTGCGTAACGAAGGCTGCTTACAAGTAGGCTTTCCTTTCTCTGTGAGGTCTTAAAGGATAAAAACTTGCACGTACAAATCCGTGTACAAGCAATCTTCCATCCGCTATGTCGAGAGGCCTTGAGGTTTTAAAATGAATACTCAGCCTTCAGCATTACAAAAGCCGGAGAGCAGAATTGCTGGCTCAGCTCTTAAAACAAGCCGCCAAACCTTTCCTGCAAACTAAGCCCATTTTTTTTGCTGTGCTCAGGATCCAGTGCCTGGCTCAGTAAGTCTTCAGCTGGTCTGAAGCAAGCCTGGTACAGGTCACGGCAAAGTCGGTAGGCCTCGTCGCCTAGCCAGCCTGCAGGGCGTAGTACCGGGGGCAAATTAGGGTCATGCAGTTGCGTGCGGCGGAAGCTGTGTATCAGCAGGCTACGGATAACAAAAGCAGCATGTTCAGGAAGATGCTGTCCTTGTACCAGTTTTTTTAGAGGTGAGAATACTTCAATAAAATTCTTGTAGGCGATATTCACTTCATCAAGTTGCCAGTGGCTGGCAATCAATGAGGGTAGTGGGCGGGCATTGGGCAAATTCAAATCGCTGGTACGACATACTGTGCATAATCCAGCAAAGCCGTTGCGCCCAAGCACATTCTGTAAGGCGGCAGTATCTGCCTGGGGATGGGCAAATACCCCGGCATTGATCATGCGAAAACCTTCCCACAGCAATTCTTTTTTCAGGCTGGCTTTATTGCCCGTTGATGCATCGTCACCGCTCATGATGACCAGTGTCCAGTAATGATCCCACTTGCCAGTATGGGGCACGTATACCCGCTTATAAGCATGCTGGAACCTGGCATAGCTAGCTGTCGCCAATTGATATGTGCTGCGCCGCCCATCCCGCTTGGCTTCCAGCCAGCCTTCTTCGGCCAGTCTGAACACGCTGGTACGTACTAATCTGTCATTAATTTCAAAATGACTCATTAATGAGATTAAACTACCTAGCCATATCGTGCCGCCATGCGGGGCAATGGCATCGCCGAATACCGTCATCACCAGAGATTTTGCTCTGGGCGGATTATTGGCGAGTTGCTGGTCTATCCAGGTTTGGATGGCAGTGCTAGTCTGCATGCGGCTGTGCGAGTATGTATATTGGTTGTTGTTTAGATTTTACCTATTGTGTAGCTCATCAAGAATGAAAATCCTGGTAAAAATCAAAATGATACAAAAAAACTTCAACGTCAATAAAAACTGTATCATATAATTGTTTGACGCAGATCAATCTTCCATGTTCGTATCTTCAGATGCCTAGGAGTGTTTCATGTATGCACAATTAGTCGAGACCGGCTTGAGCAAACTCAAAACTGCAGAAGAGTTGAGCGATGCCGAGCGCGCTTTTCAAGAACGCATTGATGCTGGTATCCGTATTGAAGCCAAAGACTGGATGCCAGACGCCTACAGAAAAACCCTGATACGGCAAATCTCCCAGCATGCGCATTCCGAAATCGTTGGTCAGCTGCCCGAAGGCAACTGGGTTACCCGCGCACCTACTTTAAAACGCAAAGCCATCTTGCTGGCAAAAATCCAGGATGAGGCAGGGCATGGTTTGTATCTTTACAGCGCTGCCGAAACCCTGGGTGTGTCACGCGATGAGCTGCTGGCCGACCTGCATTCCGGTAAAGCCAAGTATTCTAGCATCTTCAATTACCCAACCCTCAGTTGGGCGGATATGGGAGCGATAGGCTGGCTGGTTGATGGCTCAGCCATCATCAACCAGATACCTTTATGCCGTTGTTCTTACGGCCCGTATTCACGCGCCATGATACGCGTCTGCAAGGAAGAATCCTTCCACGCCCGCCAGGGTTACGACATCATGATGACACTGTGCCGTGGCACGGCAGAGCAGAAAGCCATGGCGCAAGATGCATTGAATCGTTACTGGTGGCCAGCGCTGATGATGTTTGGCCCCTCTGATGCTGCATCGGTTAATAGTGCCCAATCCGCTCAGTGGCGTATCAAGCTTTTTTCCAATGATGAGCTGCGCCAGCGCATGGTAGACCAGACTGTGCCGCAGATAGAATACCTGGGACTGCAACTGCCTGATCCTGCAATCAAATGGAATGAAGAACGTGGCCATTATGATTTTGGTGAAATCAATTGGGAAGAGTTTTACCAGGTCTTGAAAGGCAATGGCCCCTGTAACCGTGAACGCCTGCGTACCCGCGTCAAGGCGTATGACGATGGTGCATGGTTCCGTGATGCCTTGCAGGCACATGCAGATAAGCAGCAAGAAAATAAAAGAAGCGCATAAAAAAGTACATAAGAAGAAATAAGAGAGCAGGAGACAGATCATGAGCAAAGAATGGCCCTTATGGGAAGTATTCATCCGCAGCCAGCACGGCCTGGCGCACAAGCATGTAGGCAGCCTGCATGCACCGGATGCAGAAATGGCGATCAACCATGCGCGTGATGTCTATACGCGCCGCAATGAAGGCGTCAGCATCTGGGTGGTGAGAGCCGGTGATATTTCTGCCAGCAGCCCCGGCGATAAAGACGCCCTGTTTGAACCATCGAACAGCAAGGTCTATCGTCATCCAACCTTCTTCCCCATGCCGGATGAAGTCAAGAATTTGTAGTTGAACTCTTTCTATACATCATAGCCAACTAATTTCTGGAGAACTGAGATGTCAGAGGATAAGTTCAATCATGTTTTGCGTCTGGCAGACCATGCCATGATACTCAGCCAGCGCCTGTCGCAATGGTGTGGCAAAGGGCCTGCGCTGGAAGAAGACATGGCATTGACCAATGTTGCTCTTGACCTGATAGGCCAGGCGAGATTGTGGTACGCCTATGCGGCAGAACTGGAAGGCAAGGACCGTACAGAAGATGATCTGACGTTCTTGCGTGATGCCCACGACTTTCACAATTTTTTATTGCTCGAACAGCCAAACGGCACTTATGCCGATACCCTGATGCGGCAATTTTTATTTGATACCTGGCATTACCATTATCTGCAGGCACTGAAACAGTCCACTGATCAGCAGATTGCTGCCATCGCAGAAAAATCACTGAAAGAAGTCACTTACCATTTGCGTCGCAGTAGCGACCTGGTGGTACGTCTTGGTGATGGTACTGCATTGAGCCAGCAAATGATGCAGGCAGCTCTAGAAGAATTGTGGCGCTTCACTGGCGAAATGTTCATGGACGATGAGCTTGATATTGCCATGCACGCGTCAGGCTTAGCCCCATTGCCCTCCGAGTTGAAAGTCGCCTGGGATACCCATCTGGCCGATGTCATGCATGCCGCCACCTTACGGCTGCCGGATGCCAATAGCTGGATGCAAAAGGGCGGCAAGCAAGGTGTGCATACTGAACACATGGGCTACCTGCTGGCAGAAATGCAGTTCTTGCAGCGGGCCTATCCGGGGGCGCAATGGTAGTCTCATCAACTGATACGCCAGTTGCGAGTGCCGCTCAGATCTGGCAATGGCTGGGTGAGGTCAGTGACCCTGAAATTCCAGTCATTTCAGTAACGGACCTGGGCATTATCCGTGCAGTTGAATGGCAGGGAGGCGAATGTGTCATCACGATTACGCCCACTTATTCCGGTTGCCCGGCCATGGATGTGATTGCAGAAGAGATAGGCAAGACGTTACAGGCGTATGGCATCAAGCCACCCAGCATTGTTTATCAACTGTCACCCGCCTGGAGTACTGACTGGATGACAGAAGCTGGCAAGCAAAAGCTCAGCGGCTATGGCATCGCACCGCCACAGCAACAGGTTGTGGATATTTCCTCCATCCAGCGTTATCGCGAAGTACAGCCAGCCATCGCTTGCCCGCAATGTGGTTCTGCAGATACTCAATTGGTCAGCCAGTTTGGATCAACGGCCTGCAAGGCCCTGTATAAATGCAAGGCTTGCCTGGAACCCTTTGATTACTTCAAACCGCACTGAGCGCATAAGAAAAATAAAAGGAGACGACAATACATGAGCAAATTTTACCCGCTGACAGTCAGCCAGATACGGCCAGAAACCCGTGATGCCGTAGTCTTGAACTTTGCCGTTCCAGCCGATTTGCAGACGCAGTTTGTCTACCGTGAAGGACAACACCTGACCTTACGTGCAAAGATAGCAGGTGAAGATGTGCGGCGCTCGTACTCTATTTGTTCGGCTGTGCAGGATGGGCAGTTGCGGGTTGCCGTCAAGCGCGTACAGGGTGGCGTATTTTCCAGCTGGGTGCATGACAGCTTGCGCCCTGGTATGGAGATTGAAGTCATGCCTGCCATGGGGCATTTCAATTTTCCGCTGGCTGCTGAACACGAAAAACATTATCTGGCATTTGCAGCTGGCAGCGGCATCACGCCTTTGCTGTCCATCATCAAGACTACGTTGCAGGCAGAACCGTGCAGCAAATTCACCCTGGTGTATGGCAACCGGGCATCATCGACTGTCATGTTCAAGGAAGAACTGGCGGCACTGAAAGACAGCTATCTGCAACGCCTGAACCTGGTCTACATCATGAGCCGCGAGCAGCAGGATATAGACTTGTTCAATGGTCGCATCACCGCTGAAAAATGCCTGAATTTATTTGATCAATGGATACGCATAGAAGACATGGATGCCGCCTTCATCTGTGGGCCGGAAGGAATGATGCATGCCGTCAGCGCGGCCCTGCAACAGCGCGGGATGTCCAAAGAGCAGATCAAGGTCGAGTTGTTTGCCGCCAGCATACCGGCGCACCGACATGTCGCCAGCGCCCAACCTTTGCCAGGTAAATCATCCTGTGCCGTGACGATTATCATGGATGGTCATCACACGCATTTCGACATGGAAAAAGACAAGGAGTCTGTGCTGGATGCTGCTCTTAAGCTGGGGCATGATATGCGTTATTCCTGCAAGGGTGGTGTGTGTTCTACCTGCCGCTCCAAAGTCGTGGAAGGCAAGGTCGATATGGACAGGAATTATGCCCTGGAAGATTATGAAGTAGCACGTGGATTCGTGCTGACCTGCCAGAGCTTCCCGGTCAGCGATACCCTGACCCTGGATTTTGATAGCGAGAATTGAATGGACTATTCCCACATCCTGTTTCACATCAGTGACGGCATTGCCCATCTGACCCTGAACCGCCCTGAAAAACTGAATAGTTTCAACGTCGCCATGCATCTGGAAATACAGGATGCACTAGAAAAATTGCGGGCTGACGCTTCGGTACGCGTCATGGTATTAACCGGTGCTGGGCGCGGCTTTTGTGCGGGCCAGGATTTATCTGATCGCGCCGTGAAGGGAGACAATGCGGCAGATGGTGCGCCACCTGACCTGGGTGCATCCGTAGAAAAATATTATGCACCTTTGGTACTTGCCTTGCGGGCCTTGCCCATCCCGGTTATTTGCGCAGTGAATGGTGTAGCAGCTGGTGCTGGTGCCAACCTACCGCTGGCCTGCGACATCGTACTGGCCGCACGTTCAGCCAGTTTTGTTGAAGTGTTTTGCAAGCTGGGCCTGATACCTGATACCGGCGGCACTTATTTCCTGCCACGTGCTTTGGGTACTGCCAGAGCCATGGGTGCAGCCATGCTGGGCGGCAAAATCAGTGCGGAGCAGGCAGAGCAATGGGGGCTGATCTGGAAGTGTGTGGATGATGATCAATTGCAGGCTGAAGCCATGGCGATGGCCACGCATTTTGCATCTGCCCCGACCAAGGGCCTGGCCTTTACCAAGCAGGCAATCTATGCCAGCTCGCAGCATACTCTGGAGCAGCAACTGATATTGGAAACCAATATGATGCGTGAACTGGGGCAAAGTGAAGATTACCGTGAAGGTGTGGCTGCGTTTGTGGAGAAGCGCGCCCCCAATTTTGGAGGCAAGTAAGTTTGATCTGCCCAAGGAAAAGCATAGATGAGCACAGCAACCACGCAATTTGCTAAAGACAGCCAGCACATGGCAGAACTCACTGCCGCGGCCATGTTCGCCAGCGATGCTGCAACGCGCGGACTGGACATGCAGATAGTGCATGTAGCTGAAGGGACAGCAACACTCAGCATGTTGATCAGGCATGACATGCTGAACGGGCATAAGACCTGCCACGGCGGTTATTTGTTTACTCTGGCTGACAGCGCTTTTGCCTTTGCCTGCAATAGCCGCAATCAGGTGACTGTTGCTGCCGGCTGCAGCATAGAATTTCTGTCACCAGGGCGCGAAGGTGATGTCATCACCGCGACGGCGACAGAACAATCACTGACTGGCCGCACCGGCATTTACGATACGCGTCTGACTAATCAGCATGGCCAATTGATCGCGCTGTTCCGTGGCAAGTCGCATAAACTGAATGCGGAAGTTGTACCTGGTCTGGTATTGCAGGGAAACGCAATTCCAAATTGAACTTGTGTTTATCCATCAATCATAGAAAAGAAATCAGGATAAGTGAGCGGGAGACAAAACATGGCAGACAACACAGACAGAAAAACACACGTAAAAAAAACTGCGGGTCTGGATGCAATAGAAACAGCCAGCAAGGATGAACTTCAGGCGCTGCAATTGCAGCGCCTGAAATGGACCTTGCAACACGTCTATAACAACGTCCCGCATTACCGCAGCATTTTTGATGCGGCGGGCGTACACCCAGATGATTTGAAAACCCTGGCTGATCTGGCGAAGTTTCCTTTCACTGGCAAGAAGGATTTACGCGACAACTATCCCTTCGGCATGTTTGCCGTACCACGTGAAAAAGTGGTGAGGGTGCATGCATCCAGCGGCACCACAGGTAAACCGACGGTGGTTGGTTATACGCAAAAAGATATTGATCATTGGGCAGGCCTGGTGGCACGCTCTATCCGTGCTGCTGGTGGCCGTGCTGGTGATATCGTGCAAGTCTCTTACGGTTATGGCCTGTTCACCGGTGGCCTGGGTGCGCATTATGGCGCAGAGCGCCTCGGTTGTACTGTCATCCCCATGTCTGGTGGCCAGACAGAAAAACAGGTGCAACTGATACAGGATTTTCAACCATCCATTATCATGGTCACGCCTTCTTACATGCTCAATATCATAGAAGAAATGACGCGCCAGGGCATAGATGCCGCCAATACCTCCCTGCGGATAGGGATCTTTGGTGCCGAACCATGGACAGATGCCATGCGCGGTGAAATCGAAATGCGTGCCGGTATTGATGCCGTTGATATCTATGGTTTGTCAGAAGTCATGGGGCCAGGCGTCGCCAGTGAATGCATAGAAAGCAAAGATGGCCCAGTTATCTGGGAAGACCATTTTTATCCAGAGATCATCAATCCTGAAACTGGCGAAGTCTTGCCCGATGGCGAAGAAGGCGAACTGGTATTTACCTCACTGAGCAAGGAAGCTTTTCCCGTCATACGCTATCGTACCCGCGACCTGACACGCTTACTGCCACCGACTTCACGCGCCATGCGCCGCATGGGTAAAATCACAGGTCGCTCTGATGATATGCTCATCATCCGCGGTGTGAATTTATTCCCCACGCAAGTCGAAGAACTGATACTCAAGCACCCACAACTGGCACCGCAATATCAACTGGTAGTAACACGGGAAGGTCATATGGACAAGCTAGCTATCGTGGCAGAACTGCGGCCTGAAGTATCAGGCACTTTATCAGAACAGGATGTGAAGCAATTGCACCAGCAGCTTGAACACCACATCAAAACCTTTATTGGCGTCAGTTGTCATGTCAGCATACTGCCAGCCAACAGCATAGAACGCACCATGGTCGGCAAAGCCAGGCGTGTAGTGGATAATCGCCCAAAGACTTGAGCATTCAAAGTAAATAAAATAAAAGGAAGACAAAAATATGGAAGCATGGATATGCGATGCAGTCAGGACTCCATTCGCCCGCTACGGTGGTGCCATGGCCAGCATACGTACTGATGACCTGGCGGCCTTGCCGATCAAGGCATTGATGGAACGCAATGCCAGCGTAGACTGGAAAATGGTTGATGATGTGTACTATGGTTGTGCCAACCAGGCCGGCGAAGATAACCGCAATGTCGGTCGCATGGCTGCACTGCTGGCAGGCTTGCCGGTAGACGTGCCCGCCAATACCATCAACCGCCTGTGCGGTTCCAGCCTGGATGCCATAGGCATAGGCGGGCGTGCCATTAAATCAGGTGAAGCATCGCTGATCATCGCTGGTGGTGTAGAGAGCATGACGCGTGCACCCTTTGTCATGGCTAAGGCCGATAGTGCTTTTTCACGTGCAGCAAAAATAGAAGATACCACCATAGGCTGGCGTTTTGTGAATGCCTTGATGAAGGCAAAATACGGCATAGATTCCATGCCCGAAACCGCAGAAAACGTCGCCGAACAATTTGGCATCAACCGCGCTGACCAGGATGCCTTTGCCCTGCGCAGCCAGCAACGCTGGGCCGCAGCCCACGCTGCCGGTTTTTTTGCCGGAGAAATTATCCCCGTCAGTATCCCGCAAAAAAAGGGTGATGCCATTTTGTTCGCTGCCGATGAACATCCCCGTCCAGATACAGATATCGCCATGCTGACCCGTCTGAAAGGCGTAGTCAAGCCAGATGGTACAGTCACTGCTGGCAATGCATCTGGCGTCAATGACGGTGCCTGCGCTTTATTACTGGCTTCCGATACTGCAGTAAAACAGCATGGTCTGACACCACGTGCCCGTATCGTGGGTATGGCGACAGCTGGCCTGGCTCCACGCATCATGGGCTTTGGCCCTTCACCAGCAACACGTAAACTGCTGGCGCAAACAGGGCTGAGCCTGGCGCAGATGGATGTTATCGAACTTAATGAAGCCTTTGCGGCACAAGGTCTGGCAGTCACACGTGACCTTGGGCTGGCTGATGATGCAGCACATGTCAATCCAAATGGTGGAGCGATAGCAATAGGCCATCCATTGGGCGCATCTGGTGCGCGCCTGGTCACTACAGCACTGAATCAGCTGGAACGTATCAATGGCCGTTACGCCCTGTGTACCATGTGCATAGGCGTAGGGCAGGGTATTGCCCTCATCATAGAACGGGCCTGAAACTAAGGAAGCGGCATGACTATATATGCAATCGATGGCCTGATACCGGTGGTGCACCCCAGCGCCTATGTACATCCCAGCGCCACGCTGATAGGCGATGTGATCGTCGGGCCTGGCTGTTATATAGGCCCATCTGCCAGCTTGCGTGGTGATTTTGGCCGCATTGTTCTCGAAGAAGGTGCGAATGTGCAGGATACCTGCGTCATTCATGGCTTCCCCGATAGTGATACCGTGGTTGAGCAGGATGGGCATATCGGCCATGGCGCGGTATTGCATGGCTGCCGCATAGGTAAAAACGCCATGGTAGGTATGAATGCCGTGATCATGGACAAGGCAGTCATTGGTGAATCTTCGATTGTTGCTGCCATGTCCTTTGTCAAGGCCGGTATGGATGTGCCGCCACGCAGCCTGGTCATGGGTGCACCGGCACGCATTGCACGTATTTTGCGCGATGAAGAAATCGCCTGGAAGACCGAAGGCACGGCGCAATACCATGCACTCACCAGACGCTCACTCGCCAGCATGCAGGAAGTGGAAGCGTTGACTGCAGTCGAAGAAAACCGTCCACGCATTGCGCGGGCAGCAGGCTTGCCAATTTATGGCACCAAGTCTTGAGTCATTGATCTTTTAAATAAAGAGTAGCCCATGAAAATTTTGCAAAGCTGGATAGCCGGTGTATGGACAGGTACAGAAGCCCAACAAGTCTTGCATAGCGCCATTGATGGCAGTGCGATCTACGCCAGCCATGCCGAAGCACTGGACTTTGGTGCAGCGCTGACTTATGCAAGGCAGACTGGCCTGAAAAATTTGCTGGCGCTGGACTTTCAGCAACGTGCCGCCATCTTGCGCACTCTGGCCAAATACCTGACTGAACACAAGGAAGAGCTATACGCTATTTCATCTCACACCGGCGCAACCCGTAGCGATAGCTGGATAGATATAGAAGGTGGAGCGGGCACCGTATTTGCCTACGCCAGCATAGGCACGAATGAATTCCCATCTGGGAATGTGGTACACGAAGGCCCTGCCATGCTACTGGGTAAACAAGGGCATTTTTCTGGCACGCACATCCTGGTGCCGCGCCAGGGTGTGGCAGTACACATCAATGCATTCAATTTCCCAATCTGGGGTTTATTGGAAAAATTTGCGCCCAGCTTTTTGTCGGGCATGCCTTGCATCGTCAAACCGGCGACAGCGACCTCCTATCTGACCGAGGCACTGGTCAGGCAAATTCATGCCAGTGGTTTGCTGCCCGAAGGTAGTCTGCAACTGATCATAGGTTCCACTGGTAACTTGCTCGATCTACTGGAAGAAACTGATGTTGTCACCTTCACCGGTTCTGCTGCCACGGCAGCGCAGTTGAAGGCGCATCCAAATATCGTGCGTCGTTCCATCCCCTTCAATGCCGAAGCCGATTCACTGAATTGCGCAATACTGGGGCAGGATGTAGCGGCTGATGATGAAGAGCTGGATTTGTATGTCAAGGAAGTTGTGCGTGAAATGACAGCCAAGGCCGGGCAAAAATGTACCGCCATACGCAGGGCCATGGTGCCCGCTGCGCAACTGGATGTGGTGGCAGAAAAAATCCGCGCGAGACTGGAAAAAACCATCGTTGGCGACCCGCGTCTTGAAGGTGTACGCATGGGGCCGTTGGCCAGCCGCGCCCAGCAGCAAGATGTACTCGCCAGTATTGAGCAACTGGCAGCAGGCAATCAAATCATTTGTGGCGGCACAGTGCCTGCGCAATTGCAGGGTGAAGGGCTGGAGCAGGGTGCTTTTGTTTCACCAACCCTGATCGTCTGTCGCCAGCCTATGGAAAATTCAGCAGTGCACGAGATAGAAGCCTTTGGCCCGGTAACGACCCTGATGCCTTACAAGGATATGCAGGAAGCCCTGGCGCTGGCCGCAAAGGGCAACGGCAGCCTGGTCGCTACCTTGGTCACTAAAGACCCGCATATCGCGGCTATGGGGATACCGCATATGGCAGCACGCCATGGTCGCCTGATGATCTTGAATGCAGAATCAGCAGCAGAATCAACTGGCCATGGCTCGCCATTGCCGCAATTGAAGCATGGCGGTCCTGGCCGTGCTGGTGGTGGCGAAGAGCTGGGTGGTAGTAGGGCAGTCAAACATTATCTACAAAGAGCTGCTGTGCAGGGCTCACCTACCATGCTGGCAGCAGTGACGGCAGAACATGTGCGTGGTGCGGCCGTGCTGGAGTCTGACATTCATCCTTTCCGCCGTTATTTTGAAGACCTGCAGATAGGCATGTCCTTGCTGACCCACAGGCGCGCAGTCAGCGAAGCCGATATCGTTGCCTTCGGTGGCTTATCGGGTGATTTTTTCTACATGCATTTTGATGAGATCGCTGCCAAGGAAAGCCCTTTCGGCAAACGTATTGCGCATGGCTATTTCGTGCTGTCAGTTGCTGCCGGTTTATTTGTGTCCCCTGCACCTGGCCCTGTCCTGGCCAACTATGGCCTCGATACCCTGCGTTTCATCAAGCCGGTAGGCATAGGCGACACCATACGTGCACGCCTGACTTGCAAGCGCAAGACAGACAGGCAAAAGAAAGATGTCAAAGGTGTCGGGCAGGGCGTGGTGGCCTGGGATGTGGAAGTGACTAACCAGGATAATGAACTTGTGGCGTCCTACGATATTCTGACCCTGGTAGCTAAAAGACAGGAGTGAGTTTGCCTTATACGCGAGTCAATGTTAACTAAAATTTAATCTACTTGCTTTAGCGAAATATCATAAACCCATGCTTAAACATTGTGCATGGGTTTTTTTATTCCATTCACGGCATCGTTTTGTAAATATTGTTCAAAAGCAGTGCGTAATTGATGGATAAGCTCAGGATAAACTTCAAATTTCCTATTGATCTGATACTATTTCTCTAATATCCAGAATCTGAAAATCATCCACCCATAACACTGTTCATCCCATGGAAATGCTCGTTACGAATGACGAAGTCAAGCAATGGGAATGCGAGCTACCTGGTTTGCAGGGGCTGGAATTACTGGATATGTATTTGCGCCTGGCGTGGCATTTACGTCAGCGCGACACTTCCCGTGCGCTTTATCTGGCTGAAGCTGCAGAGCATTTGCTGAGTACTCTCTATCCCGCTTATCCTGATACGAATTCTGGTAGCGAGCAATTCAAGCTCATGCGCACCAGGCTGGTCTTGGTCAGGGCAGAAGCAGCATGGTTGTACGGGGAATTTGACAAGTCATGGCAGTTGTCTGAGTTGGCCTTGCAACTGGTCGCGCAAGGGGAAACTGATGAAGCCGCCAAAGCGGCAGCAGATGCGCATCACTTGCTGGCTTGTGTGGGCTTGCAAAAAGGGGAGGTGCCGGTAGTTGAAGTGGAAATCGGCCTTGCCATGCAGTTTGCACGCCAGGCTCAAGATAATATGCGTGTGACGGTTGCTGAGTCCTTGCTGGCAAATCAAATGGTCTTGCGTAACCTGCCTTTTGCCTTGGAGCGCTGGGGGGCTGGTCGCAACCCGGAAATCCAGTGCGACGATCCCGTCATGCGCAGCTACATCAATGAATTTTTGATTTATACCTATTCCCTGACCAGCGATTTTGGGCAGTCTGCTGCACGTGGCATACAGGTGTTTGAATTCGCTGAAAACTATGGGCAAAAGCGGCGCATGATTAATGTCGCCAGCAATATCGGTGATGCCTTCAATAGTATGAGTGATCACCAGTCTGCATTGCAGTGGATACAAGAAGGGCTTGATCTGGCCAGGACCGCAGGCTGGCCCAATAGCATTGCCAGTTGCCTCATACAAATGTCCGAGACCTTGCGCAGGCTGGGGCGTCTGGAGGCGGCCAAGGACATGCTGGAAAATGCCTTGCCCATACTGGCACACGTTGTTGGCTCACGCTCGCATTTGCTGGCGCTGCGTTATCTGGGGGATTTGTCGCTGGACTTAGGGGATTATGCGACTGCACTGAAAAGCTTTTATGAATTGATTTCCTGGGCCGATAAAAAAAATCACCTGGATTTTCGTATAGGCTCGCGTCGTGGTTATGCCCATGCCTTGTCCATGCAGGGGCAAGCCAAAGCGGCGCAGGACATCGCCCTGGAAGCGCTGGCATTGGCTCGCCAGAGCACGGACAGTTATCGCCACATAGAAGTTTTACGCGTGCTGGCAACATTACATATGCGCCATGCTTTGCCCGAACCGACCGAGATGCACGCCGCCAGCGCACCCTTGCACTACTTGCGTCAAGCCCTGGACATAGCAGGACGTATCAGCAATTTTTCAATCCCGGCTGAATTGTATGAAGAAGTGGCAAATGCTTATGCTGCTTCCGCTGATTTTCAGCGCGCTTACGAGTTTGCCGGGCTTGCATTGGCCGCGCGCGAAAAAAATCATAACCGAGAGGCCGCCAATCGTTTGAATGCCATGCAACTCAGCCAGCAGACTGAGCGCATGAAGGCAGAAAGCGAACACCTGCGTCAATTGGCTGCCGCTGAAGCTGAGCGGGCCGAAGTCTTGCAGCAAACCAGCGTAGTGCTGGAAAAACTGGGTACCATAGGGCAGGAGATCACGGCCAGCCTGGATGCCCCCGCCGTGTTTAAAGCATTGAACCGACATGTTCATGATCTATTGCATGTCACGGCCTTCGTCATCTACTTGATGGATGACGATCAGCAAAGTATGACATCTGCTTATGGTGTAGAAAATGGCATACCGATAGAGCCTGATACGGTCTATATGGCCAGCGCTGTCTCCAACTCGGTGCGCTGTGTCAGGGAGCGCCGGGAAATCGCCATCGAACTCACGTCCGCAGATGAATTATTGCCGACCTTGATCCCCGGTACGGAAATGGTGCACAGCATGTTGTTTGCACCGCTCATCATTGGTGACAGAATTCTGGGGGCAATGACCATACAGTCATCTCGCCAGCATGTGTATGGTGATAGGGAGAAGATGATTTTTCGCTCGCTATGTGCCTATGGCGCTATAGCCCTGGGTAATGCCGATGCCTATATGCGCCTGCAAAAAACTCAGGAACACTTGCTGGCACAAGAAAAGCTGGCTGCCCTGGGTTCTCTGGTTGCCGGTGTCGCCCATGAGCTTAATACCCCCATAGGGAACTGCCTGCTGGTGGCCAGCACCTTGCAAGATGGCAGCCGTTATTTGATAGGCAAACTGGCCGGTCAGACTTTGCGCCGCTCGGATTTGAATAATTTTTGCGAAGAAGTCAAAACCTCGTCAGAAATACTGATGCGTGGACTCAGTAGTGCCGCTACTCTGGTCAGCAGCTTCAAGCAGGTTGCGGTTGACCGCACATCTGAGCAAAGGCGCAGTTTTGATTTGCGCCAGGTCTTGCACGATATCATCGCCACTCTGAATATACGTATTACCCAGACTGGCCACAGCATAGAAGTCAATGTGCCGTATAACATCCATATGGATAGTTATCCTGGTTCTTTGGGGCAGGTGATCAGCAACCTGGTAGAAAACTCTCTTTTGCATGCTTTTGATAAAAAGCATGCGGGCCATATGTGCATCAATGTCACGCAAATAGACGGACAACGTGTCTTGATAGAGTTTAGTGACGATGGCGCTGGCATACCTGAAGCCAATCAAAAACGTATCTTTGATCCCTTTTTTACGACTAAACTGGGACAAGGCGGGAGTGGGCTGGGTTTGAATATTTGCTACAACATTGCCACCTCGATTTTACATGGACAACTTAGCGTCAAAAGCAGTCTGGGTTCAGGGACCAGCTTTTACCTGGATTTGCCATTGCAAGTCTGAATTTGCAAAAACACAAATATCTGAGTCGTTAATATACTAAAGAATTGAATTATCAGGAAAAGTTAACGCTTGAATTTGATCCTTGTCAAGCATCCTTTTTTTGTTGCACTTACTTGAAAATCTAATCGAATTCACCTATTGTGCAATGCACCAATAATAACAAGGTACACAATTGGCTAATCAACATACAAAAAGCAGCCTCGCGGGCTTGACTCTGGCTGCTGTCGGCATCGTCTACGGCGATATAGGTACTAGTCCTCTTTACACGATGAAAGAGGTATTTGCAAAAGAACATGGTCTACCACTCAATGAGGCGAACATCTTTGGCGTTGTTT
Organism: Undibacterium sp. JH2W; assembly: GCF_049340425.1. Classification (NCBI taxonomy): domain Bacteria; kingdom Pseudomonadati; phylum Pseudomonadota; class Betaproteobacteria; order Burkholderiales; family Oxalobacteraceae; genus Undibacterium; species Undibacterium sp. JH2W. The sequence continues at coordinate 15,370 of NZ_JBMPOT010000023.1, forward strand.
CGCTGATTCTTTGGGGATTGATCATTATCGTTGCAGTCAAATATGTCACTCTCATATTGAGGGCTGATAATCGTGGTGAGGGCGGTATCATGGCGCTGACTGCTTTGGCGCTGGAATCTGTAGGCAAATCCGCTAAATCTCATTTCACCTTACTCGTTCTCGGTTTGTTTGGCGCTGCCCTGTTTTATGGGGATGGTGTCATTACTCCGGCGATTTCAGTGTTGTCTGCTATTGAGGGGTTGGAGGTGGCAACGCCTGCATTTACCCCTTATGTAGTACCGATCACGCTGGTTGTACTTTTGCTTTTGTATTCTGTGCAATACAAGGGAACTGCAGGCATAGGTAAATGGTTTGGCCCCATCATGGTGGTATGGTTTGTAGTACTGGCCGGAATGGGAATTTATAACGTCGCCAAAATGCCTGGCATTTTATGGGCGCTCAATCCTATGCATGCCTTTGCTTTCATGGCCTTGAACAAGGGGTTGGCATTTTTGGCATTGGGTGCAGTTGTGCTTGCATTTACGGGCGCAGAGGCACTGTATGCTGACATGGGCCATTTTGGCAGCAAACCAATTCGTGCTGCCTGGTTCATGATCGTATTCCCATCTTTGGGCTTAAACTATCTTGGGCAAGGTGCATTGCTACTGGCAAATCCTGATGCTGCTGGTAATCCGTTTTACCAACAACTTGGTGCATGGAGTATTTACCCATTGGTGATTTTATCAACAGTAGCGACAGTGATTGCTTCTCAGGCTACGATCTCAGGTACTTTCTCCATGACCAAACAGGCAATTTCCCTTGGTATCATGCCAAGGATGGAAATTGTTCATACGTCATCGGAAGAGATAGGGCAGATCTATATCCCGGCAGTTAACTGGCTGCAGCTTGCTGCGGTTGTTGCTGCGGTGGTGGGGTTTGGTTCTTCATCGAGCCTGGCATCTGCTTACGGCATTGCCGTAACAGGAACCATGTTGGTGACTTCACTGCTTACTTTTTTCGTTATACGTTATGGCTGGAAATACAATCTCGTGCTGTGCTTCCTTGCTACCGGCTTTTTCCTGTTCATTGATATCTCATTGTTTTCTGCCAACGTGCTTAAGTTATTCCATGGCATAGGCGGCTGGTTCCCAGTGATTTTGGGTGTCGTGATGTTTACCCTGATGATGACCTGGAAGCGTGGTCGCGAACTGGTCTTTGATAATCTGAAAAAACATGCAATCCCACTGGAAGATTTCCTTGAATCCCTGTTTGTCTCTGCACCGATAAGAGTGTCTGGCACGGCAGTGTTCTTGCGTGGCGAAGCCGACGGTGTGCCGCATGCCTTGTTGCATAATCTTTCGCACAACAAGATTTTGCATGAACGCGTGATTTTCCTGACCCTGCATAACCGAGAAATTCCCTGGGTCCCCACTTCGGAGCGCGTCAAGGTCACAGACCTGGGCAATGCTTGCTTCCAAATTGATGTCTATTATGGTTTCAAGAATGAACCAGATATCCCCGCCGCGCTAGCCTTATGTGAGCCATTTGGTCTGACTTTTGAAGCCATGGAGACTTCTTACTTTATCTCACGCCAGACCATTATTTCCAGTCCTGGCAGTGGCATGGCGATGTGGCGCGAGAGTGTGTTTGTGGCCATGTCACGCATAGCTCGCGATGCGGCAGACTTTTATCAAATTCCTAGCAATAGAGTGATTGAAGTGGGTTCGCAAGTAGAAATCTAAAAACTTGGCACAGGTACTTATCAAATCAAAATGCCTGTGCTATACTCTCGGTCTTTCGCGGCTGTAGCTCAGCTGGATAGAGTACTTGGCTACGAACCAAGGGGTCGTGGGTTCGATTCCTGCCAGCCGCACCAGATTCAAGGGACTAGATGAAAATCTAGTCCCTTTTGTCTTTTTAGGACGTGCATAAAATCGCCACAGCTGCGTTGTCGCTCCAGTAGTTGGTGCTCGGTACTAAATATTGCCTTCGTCGCGACGGGGTTTTGGGGTTTTGGACGACATGTTGTCCGCGAGCGAAACGGATCACCCTTGCAGGGGTGGTTTCCTAAAACGATTTTCCGCAAATCCTCCATCCCCTCTATCGGTTTTATTATTTGGCTGGATTTTTGGGTGAAAGCGCTTGATTTGTCCGATTTCAAAATAATCTGAGCTGTGGGGCTTTTCATTTTCCCGCAGTCCAGCTATAATCTTGTTTTTCGCGGCTGTAGCTCAGCTGGATAGAGTACTTGGCTACGAACCAAGGGGTCGTGGGTTCGATTCCTGCCAGCCGCACCAGATTCAAGGGACTAGATGCAAATCTAGTCCCTTTTGTCTTTTTTACGTCTGAATGAACCGGCTTTCTTGATCTGCAGTCTTTTGTTGCTGCAGATATGTGCTGGTCGTTTAGCTGGCGAGTATCAGTTCCCTGATATTCCAATCATCTGGTGCATCCTGGTTCAGTGCGCTGCGTTTGACTTGCTGGTGGGGCGCTTCTGTCGTCATAGCCAAGATCATGCGTTGCAACTGGGCCGCGTCAGGTAAGACGGTACCCAGGAAAACCACCTGATCGCGATGCTGGATCAGGATGGTAGGGAAATTGACGATATCCACTGCATCGACCAGATGGGCCTGGTCTTCTATGTCTAACCAGGCAAAGCATTTGTCTGGATGCTTGTTGGCCAGATCGTCAAAGGAAGCCCTGTAAAAATTGCAGGTATCGCACCAGGCTGCGCACAGGCAGGCGATGAGCCAGTCCTTGTTTGCCAGGTCTGTCTTGATTGAGGAAATGTCTTCGGTATTCATAGTCGAGTTCATCCTGCAATTTTAAACGAAGTGATGCTTCCTGGTGTGAGCTATGGCAAAGTGCCAGTCTTGAAATCGATGGAACACGGTAAAATACGCGTATGACCAGAATTTTAGCAATTGAAACCTCGACAGAACTTGCCACTGCAGCCTTGTTGACTGATAGTGACATGTTTATCCGCGAACTGAGCGGCGTACAAACCCATTCACAAGGTATTTTGCCAGCCATACAAGCTTTGCTGCTGGAGGCCGGTGTACGCTTGCAGGATTGTGATGCCATTGCCTTTGGCTGTGGGCCCGGTGCCTTTACCGGCATACGCACGGCTTGCGGCATCGTACAGGGCCTGGCGTATGGTGCAGACCTGCCGGTAGTGCCGGTAGTCAGTTTGCTGGCGATGGCGGAAGTGGCGCGTGAGCAAGTCACGGCCAGTGAGTTTGTGTGCATACTCGATGCACGCATGAATGAAGTGTATTGGGCGCAATATCGTTTGAGTGAAACCGGCTGGCAAGAGATAAGTGTTCCAGCGCTGGCAAGCCTGGATGCGGCATTGGCTGCCATTACCCTGGAAAATCCGCAACTGGTGCTGGGCAATGGCCTGACTTTGCCTGAGTCTGTGCGATATGCCAGCCTGCTTTGCATGCCACATGCAAAACAGGTGGGTGTGCTCGGACGTGGTGGCTTCACTGCGGGATTGGGTTTGCCAGCGGACCATGCGCAGCCACTGTACTTGCGTAATAAAATTGCCCTGACCACGGCTGAGCGCGAGCAAGTCAAGCTACAGGCTGGTAAAGCATCATTGTGATGGACTTGTTGATGGATTCGAATTTGACAATGCCGCATTATGGCAAGCTTGGTTTTGCCGATGTTGACAGCATGCTCAGCATAGAAGAGAGGGTATATACCCACCCCTGGTCACGCGGAAATTTTACCGATTCCTTATCCAGTGGTTATGAAGCTTTCGGTTTCAGGGATGTAGAGCAGGATTTGTTTGCTTACTTTGTCGTCATGCCCATATTGGATGAATTGCATTTACTGAATTTTGCGGTGGGCCTGCCTTATCAGGGGCAGGGGTATGCAAAATTATTGATGGGCAAATTATTCGCTTATGCGAACGAACATGCCTATGCTTCAATTTTGCTGGAAGTCAGGCGCAGTAATGTGCGTGCAATTAGTGTGTATGAAGGCGCAGGATTTGTATCCATAGGCGTACGCAAGGGCTATTACCCTGCGCACGATCAGCAGCGTGAAGATGCAATTGTGATGCGGAGGATGAGTTAATGCAGACCTTGGATATCCATAACAGACAAAGAGCCTTGCACGAGCTGGGCCTGGGACCCTTGTGGCTTTTGCGCGATGCCGCGCCAGTCGTGCCTGTGGCTGTAATGGAAACTTCAGAAACTCCAGAAGCCTCAGTTGCGCCAGTCCTCGATCACGCTCTGCAGTCAGTCATGGTAAGTGCAACAGCAGAAGTGGATGCAGCCTGGTCGGAGCCTGAAGTGATAGTGCCCAAAGACCAGCCAGAAGCCCAGCCCGTAGCGCCTGCATTTGAAATCAGTCCTGAAGCAGGCGACTGGATTGCGCAAGCAACACCCACAGCCTTGCCAGTGGTGGATGTGCCTTCCGTCAGCCACGAATCCTCTGTCTCCATGTTGTCATGGGATACATTACAACCTATGGTGGAAACTTGCAGGCAATGTGGTTTATGCCAGGGCAGGAAAAAAACCGTATTTGGCACGGGTGATAAACAGGCTAAATGGTTATTTGTAGGCGAGGGCCCGGGTTATAACGAGAACTTGCAAGGCTTGCCCTTTGTCGGTGCTGCCGGGCAGTTGCTTGACAATATGCTCAAGGCACTTGGCGTGCCACGCGGTGAGCAAAGCTATATCGCCAATATCGTCAAATGCCGCCCGACTGATGCGCAAGGCAAGGACAGGCCGCCAACTGCGGATGAAGTCGCTGCCTGTTTGCCATATTTACACAGGCAAATTGACTTGATACAGCCGCAAATCATTGTGGCTTTGGGTAAGACTGCTGCGGTATCGCTATTGGGCATGGATATGGAAACAGCAGTTGGACAATTACGTGGCAGGGTGCACCAGTTCAAGGGCATACCGGTAGTGGCGACTTATCATCCAGCCTACCTCTTGCGCAAACCGGCAGACAAGGCCAAGGCATGGGCTGATTTGTGCATGGCCATCAAAGCCCTGCCAGCAAGCTGAATTGCATGTACAGCGCACAAGCCGCCTTTCATCAACAATGGCAGCATTTACATAACCCCCATGTGCGTGCGCTTGCCTGGATGTTGACTGCACCAGGTTTGCTGGACAGACAGGACGCTGCCTGGAGCGGCGCGCTGAATGTTGCCACCTTCACAGACCCCAAGGCTTTGCCGGGCTGGCTGGGTGAGCTTGATAGACATCCCACCCCCTTGCTGGATTTATTGCAGCGACATCCCTCGCGTCGCCTGGGCTTATATGCTGAGCGACTCTATGAATTCTATTTGACTGCTCATGGCTTGCTGTCTGCGCATGGTTTGCAAGTGCATGACAAAGGTGCGGGCACGATAGGCGAGTTTGATTTTCTGCTGCAAACCAGCTTGGGTTTGCAGCATGTAGAGCTGGCGACCAAGTTCTATTTGTATCATCCTGGCGCAAACGTACGGCCAAATTTGTATGACTATCTTGGCCCTAATCTGGCGGATAGTCTGGGTGCCAAACTACATAAGATCATCGCCCAGCAATTGCAATTGTCGCAGCATCCTCTGGCGCAGCGAGTGTTGCCGCAAGCAGTGCAAAGCGCGCAAGCATTAGTACTGGGCTGGTTGTTTTATCGCGATGAGCAGATAGTGGATGTCTATTGGTCTGAGCATGCGGATATGGCTGGCTTGAGTAAAGAACATTACCGTGGAGTCATTTGGACGCAATCAGAAGTGCAGGCACTGGATTTCGGGCAAGCCCTGCTATTGGATAGGCTGGACTGGCTGGCACCAGCCCAGGTTGGTACAGGCATGACCCAGGAAAAAGAGGTTATTTTGCATGGCATGCAAGCTTATTTTTCCAGTTCGCATACGCCATTGATGCTGGCGCTGATGCAGGAAAACCAGGGAGTCATGCAAGAATACAGGCGCGGCATGGTCGTGCCGGATAACTGGTTTGAACAGGCTGATGCTGTCAAACAAAAGCGTACAAAGTAAATACTGAAACGCTTTTTTTTGAATAAGTGTGCCTGGTCAGGCACACTGTATTTATCAATGCTTGTGTTCGCCTATCAGTGCCAGTGAATCATACTCGCGCTGATTGGCCATATGTTTGCGTATGACAGCATAGATAGTGCTGGACACAAACAGACCGAACAGCACGATGATGACCATGATGTCTATCTTCATGGAATTCAATAGTGTGTACAGTGCCAGCATGGTCAGTACTGAAAGATTCTCATTGAAATTCTGTACGGAAATTGAATGTCCTGCACTCATCAAGACGTGGCCACGGTGCTGCAGCAAGGCATTCATGGGAACGACAAAGAAACCAGCCAGGGCACCCACCAGTATCAAGAGCGGATAGGCGATCCAGACTGTGTGCACAAAAATCATGGTGATGACGACTAAGCCCATGACTACACCTAAAGGCATAACATTCAGGGACTTTTTCAAAGGCACAAAACGGGCTGCTGCCACTGCACCAAGGGCAACGCCAACAGCAACTACACCTTGCAAGATGGCAGCTCTGTCCAGTGTCATATGCAAGGATTTTTCAGCCCATTTCAATACGATGAATTGCAGGGTGGCAGCAGTACCCCACAACAGGGTGGTGACACCCAGAGTAATTTGACCCAATCGGTCTTTCCATAGGGTGGTTACACATTCGGCAAACTCAGTCACCAGCTTGGCAGGGTTGCGTTGCTGATACTTATAGCGTGCTCCCGTGTCGGGAATGCGCATATTGAATAAGGCTGCAGTCGCATAACAGGCCGTGACCACACAGAGTGCAGCCTCGGAAGCTGTGGTGATATTAAAGTCGATGAACGGAAAGTCAAAACTGAGCAATACTGACGATACTTTCGAATTGACCAGTGCTCCGCCCAATACCGTACCAAAAATGATGGATGAAACCGTCAGGCCTTCTATCCAGCCATTCGCAGCAACCAGCTTTTCTGGTGGTAGCAATTCGGTAAGGATGCCATATTTGGCTGGTGAGTATGCTGCAGCACCAAAACCAACGACGGCATAGGCGATCAAAGGATGGACATGAAAAAACATTAATGCGCATCCACCGACTTTGATCATGTTGGTAATGAGCATGACCTTGCCCTTGGGCAGGGAGTCCGCAAACGCACCAACGAAGGGTGCAAGCAAGACATAGGACAGCACAAAAAACAACTTCAATAAAGGAGACATCCAATCCGGGGATTGCATGGATGTCAACAATGCCATTGCGGCTATCAGTAAGGCATTGTCGGCCAGTGAGGAAAAAAACTGCGCCGCCATGATCGTGTAAAAACCGCTCTTCATGCTTTATTCATGCTTTATGTCTACCTGCTACAAAATGTCTCTGGCAGCTTTATACCATGAAAATTGTGCGGAATTAGTGAAATAAGGCAAGCTAATTACTGAATACTGGTTAAAATATCAGTGTTTTTCTGCTCTGCACGTAATTGCTGGCAGATGTTATAAACCCCGCAAATTTCCCTGGTCCGAAGATGGCAAAAGCAAAAACCAATTTTACCTGCACTGAATGTGGTGGTATTGTCAATAAATGGGCGGGGCAGTGTCCAGCCTGCGGGCAATGGAATACCCTGGTTGAAACCATCGTAGAATCTGTCGGCAACCGTTTTAGTGCAAAACCACAGGGCTTGGCACAATCTGCACCGGTTTTGAATCTGGCTGAAATCGAGGCACTGGATGTACCGCGTTTTGGCACTGATATTGACGAATTTGATCGTGTGCTGGGCGGCGGGCTGGTAGCGGGTGGGGTCGTGCTGATCGGTGGTGACCCTGGCATAGGTAAATCGACCTTGCTGTTACAGGCGCTGGCCAACCTGGCTCGTATTAAAAAAGTCTTGTATGTCAGTGGTGAGGAGTCAGGTGCGCAAATCGCATTGCGTGCCAAGCGCCTGTCGCTGGATGCCAAGGATTTGCAACTGCAAGCAGAGATACAACTGGAGAAAATTCTCAATACCCTGGCTGAACACAAGCCCCAGGTTGTGGTCATTGATTCCATACAGACCATGTATTCAGATGCCCTGAGTTCGGCGCCAGGTTCTGTTGCCCAGGTGCGCGAATGTGCTGCCCAGTTGACACGGGTTGCCAAGACCATGGACATCACCATGATCCTGGTCGGCCATGTCACCAAAGAAGGCGCTCTGGCTGGACCGCGTGTGCTTGAGCATATCGTTGATACGGTCTTGTATTTTGAAGGCGATACCCATTCCAGCTTCCGACTGGTGCGGGCGATAAAAAACCGTTTTGGCGCAGTCAATGAGCTGGGTGTGTTTGCCATGACAGAAAAAGGCTTGAAGGGGGTATCCAATCCTTCTGCCTTGTTCCTGTCCCAGCATGACACTCAGGTAGCCGGTTCTTGCGTCATGGTCACGCAAGAGGGTACACGGCCCTTGCTGGTAGAGATACAGGCGCTGGTCGATAGCTCGCATGCACCCAATGCACGCCGTTTGTCCGTCGGTCTGGAGCAAAACCGCCTGGCCATGCTGCTGGCAGTGTTGCACAGGCATGCGGGCGTGGCGGCTTTTGATCAGGACGTATTCATCAATGCGGTGGGCGGTGTCAAGATTGCTGAACCAGCAGCCGATCTGGCGGTGCTGCTGGCGATTAACTCTTCCATGCGCAATAAACCCTTGCCGCGTGGTCTGGTCGTATTTGGCGAGGTTGGGCTGGCGGGCGAAATACGTCCAGCGCCACGTGGTCAGGAGCGTTTGCGTGAAGCTGCCAAGCTGGGCTTTTCCATCGCCATGATCCCCAAATCAAATGCGCCCAAACAAAAAATCGAGGGCCTGACCATCATAGGTGTAGACAGGATAGAAGAAGCCTTGTCCAGAATTCGCGATGTCGATAGTGAAATCCCGGATTAGTTTTTTGCTGCCGCCTTCAAGTCTTTGATGGTGGCCTGGCTGGCTGCGATGCCACTGCGTACTGCGCCTTCCAGTGTGGCAGGGTAGTCGCCTTTGGTGTAGTCACCTGCCAGATACAGGCCAGCGTAAGCAGTATGATTATCTGGTCGGTTCAAACCGGGTGTGCAACTGAAGGTGGCGCGTTTTTCCGAGATGCATTGATGCCAGATGGGTTGCGCCAGTTCTGGCATACCCAGGCTCTGTGCCAGTTGCGCGGCAATATCCATCGCCAGCTCATGTCTGTCAATTTCAGTAGCGGCTTGTGAAACGCTGACTACCACCGCCAGCAAGCCAGCCTGATCTGACTGTAATTGACCGCGGTCAAATACATATTGTCCCCATTTTTTTTGATCAGCATCGTCAAGCAGGGCCAGCATGGGGCGGGGCAATCGCACACTCTGCGCATATTGCAGGTAGCAAGTTGTGATGGGTTCGTAACTCATGGCAGGCAAGGGTGTTGCCGAATCTTTGGCTGGCAATGTGGACAGTAATCTGTTTGCATTGGCAAAATCGCAAGCAAGTATGATAGCGTCATAGAGCGGAAGTTGTGCTTCAGCTTGCTTCAGTTGTATTTGCCATTTGCCATCTTCATTTTGCACAAGGCCTGTTGTCGTATGCGCTGTTAAAACTTGCCCGCCGTGAGCGCGTACGTAGTCAGCCGCTTTTTCTGGGAGGATACTACTCAGATCCAACCGGGGTATCAGCATATCGGACGCTGCACGCTTGGCTCCCAGGCTGTCGCGCAGTACATTTAAAAATACCTGTGCTGAAGCACGCTCTGGTGGTGTATTCAAGGCTGCGATGCAGAGCGGTATCCACATAAGACGACATAAGCGAGGCGTTTGATCAAAGCGCTCCAGCAATTCCATGACGCTGCAATCTTCATTCAGGCGCCAGTCCATCCAGCGTGCTGTAGAGGAAAATCTGGCCAGCGCCATTTTATCGGCAAAGCCCAGGCCACTGGATTTAATCAGCGCCAGTAATAAGTGTAGTGGGGCAGGCAGGCGCGGGGCAATGAATGACATGCCGTCTTCCAGATCCGGGTACACCATTTGCAGCGGCAAATTCAGCAGGGCTGTCTGCGTATCCACACCAAGCAGTCGCATCAGGCGCAGGCTCTGGGTATACGCGCCCAGCAAGATATGCTGGCCATTGTCCAGTTCCTGTCCTTGCAAAGTGACGCCGCGGGCGCGCCCACCCAGGTTGCGGCTGGACTCGAATAAGGTAGCCGTCGCACCTTGCTGTACCAGCTCACAGGCAGCCGCGCAACCAGCCCAGCCAGCGCCGATGACGGCGACGGACTTATTTTTCAGCATATCTTTTTTAGCCACGGACGTAGGTTTTCCAGGCCAGCCAGAGTTTGCGTATCGGTGTCAGTGAAATGCGCTGATTCAGTACATGAAAACCGTCGCGCTGGATTTCCACCAGCAGGGCACGGTAGATCGCCGCCATGATCAGGCCGGTTCTTTGCGCCTTGCGGTCTTCCGGTGGCAGCAGGGCGAAGGCTTCTTCATAGAGCTTTTGCGCACGCTCATACTGGAATTGCATCAGGGTTTCAAATTGTGTGCTATGACGGGCATTCAAAATGTCGGCTGCAGTGACGTTGAATTGCTGTAATTCATTAACGGGTAGATAAATCCTGCCTTTACGGGCATCCTCCCCGACATCGCGGATGATATTAGTCATCTGGAAAGCCAGTCCCAGCTTTTCAGCAAATTGACGGGTTTGCGGGTTGGTGATGCCAAAAATACTGGCCGATAAAATGCCGACAACACCAGCGACATGCCAGCAATATTTTTGCAGAGCATTGAAGTCGAGGTAACGGGTCTGGTTCAAATCCATTTCCATACCATCGATAATCGCCAGCAAATGCGCGCCATCAAGTTGATATTCCGCCATATGCGGCAACAAAGCCTTGGTGACAGGGTGCGTAGGCTGGTTCGCCAGCATGGCCTGGATTTCCTTGCGCCACCAGCCCAGCTTGCTGCGCGCCACCATATCGTCCGTGCTTTCATCAACAACATCATCGACTTCACGGCAAAATGCATACAGGGCGGTAATCGCCCGCCTTCTGGCTTGGGGTAAGAACAGGAAACTATAGTAAAAACTTGAACCACTTTGTGCCGCTTTTTGCTGGCAATATTCGTCTGGGGACATGCTTGGTTTTGTAGTAAGTGGCGGCAGGGGTAGCCAAAAAAGTAGCTATGTTAACAAACTGTGGCAAAGCTCACAAATTTCATACGGATTTTGCCTTTAATGCAATGTACTATTAAGGACTGCCCTGCAGTTTACATGGAAAATATGAAATCATTGTGATGAAAACAAATTCTTTGCGAAGCGGTAACTTATTTCGACCAGGGATTTTTTTGCCAGATTGTACTGTCTGATGGGCTGCAGTTGCAGCGTGCACGAGGGGCCTTAATTTTGTCGTAACATATTGTAATCGAAACGAAGAACTGTCTTCTTGCTCAGGAGTGAACGTATAATAGGCGGCGCTTTACATTGTGCTTCATTTAATGCTGTATTTAGATGGCACGGCTTTTGAAAAAATTATCAATCCGGACAAATATCTTGAATAAATCGAAATTTGCAGCAATTCTGGCTGGTGTAGGCATAGTCCTCGCCGGATGTGGCGGCTTTGTATACACCACCGTAGGTGGTACGGTAACTGGCTTGGGACCTAGTGATACCATCGTCTTGCGCAATGAGGGAAACTATACCCAGACCCTGACTGCCGACGGTAGCTTCAATTTCAATGTGGCCAGCAATGGTAACTATACGATCACAGTTGCAACTCAGCCAAATTCTGTTAATTGCAGTGTAGCCAATGGCACGGGCCGGATGAGTGGCGAAACTTCGGTCAGGAATATTGCTGTGACTTGTACTCCTAATGTTCCGCTGGGTGGTACAGTTGCAGGCATGACTGATGGCGCATCCATGACCTTGGTTAACAATGCCTTGTACAACGCTACAGTAACTGCAAATGGCAGCTTTACATTTGCCAACTATGTGGTCAGTGGCACTACCTATGCAATTACCGTTGGGGTTCCGCCGCCATCACAATACTGTACTGTTGCTAATGGTACAGGCACAGCCAGTAATACCAATTTGCCAGCAGCATTGACATCTGTAGTTACTTGCGTGCCTGCAGTGCCAGTCAAGTTCACGGTCAATGGCCTGACGGCAGGCACGATCCTGACTATGGTTAATACAGTCGATGGTTTCGCTGACAAATACGCTGTTACTGCGCCAGGCAATTATCTGTTCCACTGGAGTTGGTTGAGTGGCAAGGCCTTTAATGCTACGGTGGATACCCAGCCCACAGGGCAGACTTGCAAGGTAACTGCAGGTACTGGCGTGGTTGATGCGGCTAATCTTGCTGCTTCTGCAAACATCATCGTGGATTGCGCCAAGACTTAATCGGTTTTGGTTTGTGAAAAAAGCTGGGCAGATATCAAATCTGCCCAGCTTTTTCGTTTTATGCAGTTATGAAATGGCGATGCAATGGAGCTGAGTTAGGTTACTTATAGTTCTTCCAACTTGCCTTGCTCATTGAAGTAGAAGATTCCTTCATGCTTGAAGCCCCATTTGCCACCCTTGAGGCGTATGAAGGGTTCAAAACTGAAAAGGCCCACTTCGCCTAACTCCAGCTTGTTGTCCGCATGAATATATTGTCTGTCATCTCGGTCGGTGACTATGCTGTGCCCTACATTATTCCGGTAATCCAGATTAACAAAGCCATTTTGCCGTATGCGCAAATTGGCCCAATCAAATAACTGGCCAAAAGTGGTTTTTGGTGTCACAGTTTCCAGCATTTGTGCATGTAAATGCTGCTGAAAGCAAAGACCATTGCGAAACTCCAGTAGCTGGGGAGTTGATGTCACTCTGCCATTTTCTACTGCAAACGAGCGGGCGCAGTCCCCCCAGTAATCTTGCTGGCTGGGGCTTAAATCCACCGTGATCAGATTAGCACTGCCAACAGTCTCCTTGCAGGGTTGATAGTCACTGCCAGAAATCGACACGCAACTGCGCGAGCCCAGCAAGACCAGGGCTGGACATTGATGATACCAGGTGTCGGAATAGCCCGACTCGCAGAGCATGGCATAAGCCTTGTCAGCGATGCTTTGCTCGCTATCTTCTGCGGTAATCATGCTGGCCAGGCGTGCCAGAACCGTCTTGGCAGCGGTCTGTATTTCCCTGTGCTTGGCGATTTGCAATGGGCTGGGCATGATATGGTATGGTTTATCGAACAAAATACTTGGCTTGTTTTCTTACTTGCTTCTCATCTGTTTTGATTGCCACTGGAGTTCTTGCTGTCACTTGAGCTGCCCGTGACTGTCCTCACGCCAGCGCGCGTGACATCCACTGCGGTTCCGACAACAGCACTGCCAACTTTAACTGTGGTGGAAACTGCTGCATCTGCTATGGCAATGACTGTGCAGGCATTCAGCGACAATAGACATAGTAGGAAAGCACAACGGTAGATACAAGTTAGCAAGGCTGACTCCGGATTGGTGGCAAGCTGGGCAACAAATCAACTGAATTGCCAGGCCCATATCTGTTTAGTATGATTTTTAGTCTGATCAATAGATGAATTTTAAGTTCAATCCTGCATATCTCCTACCGCTATCGGAAAATTCCAGGAATGATTGCGGGGCGATCGTTATTTTTGATACAGGTCGATATTCGCAATCGTTTGCTCCTTATTGATACACAGCCATATCATGGCTTACTTCAGGGCTCACTTACATACGTGTAGCACGCCAGGCCAGTTTCAGCCAATCCAGCGCGTTCAATTTTGGGCGATGCTGAAACACATCAAAGTTGCCTGTTTCGATTTTTTCCAATATGCGTAAGCCGCCTTGTACAACCAGGCGTAATTCCCATCCCAGTCTGCCGGGCAGGCGCTTGGCTAGTCCGCTGCCACTGAGCATCATGTTTCTGGCACGCCCCACCTGGAAACGCATCATATTGCGCCAGTCCTCATTTTGCATGCCGTTGGCAATTTGTTGCTCGCTGATGCCAAAACGACTCAGGTCATCTAAAGGCAAATAAATCCTTTGCTTTTGCCAGTCTATGGCGACATCTTGCCAGAAGTTGATCAATTGCAATGCACTGCAGATGGCATCTGAGTCGCGCAAATTGTCTGGGCTGGCGGCGCCATACAGATGCAACATGAGTTTGCCTACCGGATTGGCAGAACGCTCACAATAATTAAGCAGGGCAGGGAAGTCAGCATACCTGACGGTGACCACATCTTGTTTGAATGCCGACAATAAGTCCCGAAAACATTGCAAAGGCAAGTCATATTCACGGGTCACTTTGGCCAGTGCCTTGAATAGTTGTGATTCGCTGCTACTATTTTTCTCTATGTTATTGAGTTCTTGCTCATATTCAGTCAATTCCCTGAGCCTTTTCTCGGGACTGGCATCACCCTCGTCGGCAATATCGTCTGCACTGCGGGCAAAGGCATAGATGGCTTCGACTGCAGGTCTGAGGCGGGCAGGAAGTAAAACCGAGGCAACCGGGAAATTTTCGTAATGGTTAATAGGCATAAACAGGCATAGACAGGCATTATTTGAAATTAATTTCATGAAAAAGCTTAATGACCGAAAAGTCATTGGCAAAAACAGGATGCTTAACTATAATTACTAACCGCAAAGTCAGTTACTTGATAGTAGCATGCAGTCAATATAAAAAGTTATTAAGATATTACATCGTCTTTTAGTTCTTACCGTTTTGTCCCGGCCCGGAAAGCCTGCATAGTAAAGGAAAACTCCTGTGTTAACACCAGAAACCACCAATCATCCTCAAGCGAGGCAGTTTGCTGGAAGGCGTATTGCTCCATTTGCCTTCATCCTTGCGTCCGCAATGTTATTGCAGGCTTGTTCCAAGCCCGCTGCAAAAACGGAAGATATACGTCCAGTCAGGACTATTACACTGGCGAGCAGTAATGTTGATGTCAATGCCGAGTTGACTGGGGAGGTTCGTCCACGTATAGAGTCGCGCCTGGGTTTTCGTGTTCCTGGCAAAATTGTTGCGCGTAAGGTTGATGCGGGTACCCAGGTCAAGCGTGGTCAGGTATTGATGCAGCTAGATCCACAAGATCTGGCCCTGGCGCAGGTTCAAGCCAAGGCTGGTTTGTCAGCGGCGGAGAGTAACCGTGATCTGGCCAAGGCTGAATTGAAGCGCTATCAAGAATTGCGGGCCAAGAATTTTGTCGCCGCCGCAGTGCTTGATGGCAAGGAGGTGGCATATAAGTCAGCTCAATCCACTTATGAGCAAGCACTGGCAGCCTATAAAAACCAATCCAACCAGTCTTCTTATACAAGCCTAGTGGCAGATGTTGATGGCGTGGTAACGGGTATCGATGCTGAGGTGGGGCAAGTGGTCGCTGCTGGTACACCAGTGGTACGGGTAGCTCAGATGGGGGCACTGGATGTCGTAGTGGGCATACCTGAAGATAAAATCAATTCCATACGCCAGATGACCGATGTGAATGTGCGTTTGTGGGCCAATCCTGGTCAGTCCATTCCAGGTAAGCTCCGTGAATTGTCACCGATAGCAGATGCAGTAACACGCACTTATACCGCCAAGGTCAGCCTCGCTGGTGATAATAAGGATGTGCAGCTCGGCATGACTGCTTATGTCAGCTTTAATGCAAAAAATCCTAACAATGCGATCAAAGTGCCTTTGACGGCCTTGTTCCAGGAAAAAAATACTTCTTCAGTTTGGGTGGTTGAGTCTGGCGTAGTCAGGTTGGTGCCTGTGCAAGTCGCTGGCTCTTCTGGTGAAGAAGCTTTGCTGGCCGGCGGCGTCAAGCCAGGTCAGGTCGTGGTCACAGCTGGTGCTAACTTGCTCAAGAATGGACAAAAAGTGACTATTCTCGGTGTTGAGGCGGCGCCTGCTGCGGCCACGGCTCCAGCTCCAGTCAAGGCAGTGGCTGCTGCCAGCGATGCAGCGTCGGTCTCAGGAGCTGCTAAATGAGCGACTCTTCACGTGGTTTCAATTTATCCAGATGGGCGCTGGAGCATATTCCGCTGACGCGCTATCTAATGGTCGTGCTCTTGCTGGGCGGTATACTCAGTTATGGCAGGCTGGGGCAAGATGAAGATCCGCCGTTTACTTTCCGTGCCATGGTGGTGCGGGCTATCTGGCCAGGTGCTACCGCTTTGCAAATGGCCGATCAGGTGACTGACAAGCTGGAAAAAAAACTGCAAGAGACGCCATACATAGACAAAATACGTAGTTATTCCAAGCCAGGTGAAACTTTAATCATCCTGCAATTACGTGAATCGACGCCGCCTAAAGATACGGCGCAATCCTGGTACCAGGTGCGCAAGAAGATAGGTGATATACGCTCGACTTTGCCGCCTGGTGTACTCGGCCCATTCTTCAATGATGAATTTGGTGATACCTACGGTTCTATTTTCGCCTTGTCTGGCGATGGCTTCAAGTATGAAGAAGTCAAGGAATATGCAGATTTTGTGCGTCAGCAATTCTTGCGCATACCCTCTGTCTCCAAGGTTGAATTGTTTGGCGTACAGGATGAGAAAATCAATATTGAATTTTCCCAGAAAAAATTCTCGCAACTGGGTGTGCCTTTTGACGTCATCGTAGGGCAAATCAATTCACAAAATGGCGTAGAAGCTACAGGTGTGTTGACGACCTCTACTGATAATCTGCAGGTGCGCATTTCTGGTGCGCTGATGACAGTAAAAGAGTTGGAAAACTTGCAATTGCGCGCCAATGGTACCAGTTTCCGTCTGGGGGATTTTGCGACAGTCAAACGTGAGTATAAAAACCCGCCGCAAGACAAGATGCGCTTCAATGGCAAAGAAGTTGTTGGCCTGGGTATTTCCATGGAAAAGGGCGGCAATATTATTGAATTGGGCAAGCATCTGCAAATTGATGTTGCTGAAATCAAGGCCAAGTTGCCAGTGGGTATTACGCTGGAACAAGTGACCAATCAGCCAGATGCGGTGAAATCCTCGGTCGGTGAATTTATTCACACGCTGATAGAAGCAGTCGTCATTGTTCTGGCAGTTAGTTTCCTGGCGCTGGGTTTGCACACCAAACCCTTGCGCCTTGATATCTGGCCAGGTCTGGTGGTGGGTTTGACAATACCTTTGGTGTTGGCAATTACCTTCTTGTTCATGCGCATATTTGATATTGACTTGCACAAGATATCCTTGGGCGCATTGATTATTGCCCTGGGTTTGCTGGTCGATGATGCGATTATCGCCGTGGAAATGATGGTCAGGAAGATGGAGGAGGGCTTCTCGCGTTTTGATGCTGCGACCTTCGCCTACACCTCGACTGCCATGCCCATGCTGACAGGTACGCTGATTACGGCGGCAGGTTTCTTGCCTATTGGCCTGGCTAAATCGGCTGCAGGTGAATATACCTTCTCCATGTTCTCGGTGAATGCCCTGGCATTGCTGATTTCCTGGCTAGCTGCTGTTATTTTCACACCTTACCTCGGTTACTTGCTGTTGAAGGTCAAGCCGCATGCTGGTGGCGGTGGTAGTGAGCATGAAATTTTCGATACACCTTTTTACTCGCGCTTCCGCGCGCTGGTGAACTGGTGTGTGACCTGGCGCAAGACGACTATCGTCATTACGCTGGGTGTGTTCATGCTGGGCGTGTTTGGATTTAAATTTATTGAACAGCAATTCTTCCCTGATTCCAGTCGTCCTGAATTGATGGTGGAGTTGTGGTTGCCAGAAGGTTCTTCATTCCAGGCGACCGAGGCACAAGCCAAGAAATTTGAAGCTTTCATGCAAAAGCAGGAAGGTGTGGAAAGTGTCACCAGTTATGTAGGTACGGGTAGCCCGCGTTTCTATCTGCCACTGGATCAGATTTTTCCGCAGACCAACGTCTCGCAAATCGTGGTCTTGCCCAAGGATTTGAAGGCACGTGCAGCATTGCGCTTGAAGATTATTGAAGCCTTCAAGACGGATTTTCCTGAAGTACGTGGTCGTGTGAAGCTCTTGCCGAATGGCCCACCAGTTCCTTATCCTGTGCAGTTCCGCGTAACAGGCCTGGAAGTAAGCAAGGTCAGGGAAATTGCTGATCGCGTGAAAGAAGTCATGCGCACCAATCCAAATACGGTTGGTGTCAATGACAACTGGAATGAATCAGTCAAGGTGGTGCGTATTGATCTGGACCAGGATAAATTGCGTACTCTGGGCATTACTTCGCAATCCGTCATGCGGGCCGCGAATACTATCCTCACTGGTACGACCGTAGGTCAGTTCCGCGATGGCAATAAACTCATCGACATCGTGGTGCGCCAGCCTGTGGACGAGCGCTCTACCATAGAAGCGCTGGGTAATGCCAATGTGCCTACCGGTAGTGGTAAATATGTGCCTTTGTCACAAGTGGCACGTATCAATCTGGTATGGGAGCCAGGCGTGGTCTGGCGTGAAGGGCGCGAATGGGCGGTGACTGTGCAATCTGACGTCATTGATGGCATACAAGGGCCTACCGTATCCAGCCAGGTTTCACCAAAGCTGGATCAGATCAGGGCCAGTCTCTTGCCAGGTTATAAGATAGAGCTGGCAGGTGCGGCAGCGGATAGTGGCAAGGCGCAGGAATCGATTGCAGCCAACGTCCCATTTGTGATTTTCATCATCTTCACCTTGCTGATGTTGCAATTACATAGTTTCTCCAGATCCTTGCTGGTATTCCTGACCGGGCCTTTGGGTGTGGCTGGGGCGGCAATGGCCTTGTTGATATTGCAACGTCCTTTTGGTTTTGTTGCTCAACTCGGTGTGATCGCCTTGTTCGGCATGATTATCCGTAACTCGGTAATTTTGATTGACCAGATCGAGCATGATATAAGTGAGGGCGTTGCTCCCTGGGATGCGATCGTGGAGTCGGCCGTACGTCGCTTCCGCCCTATCATCCTGACCGCTGCTGCAGCGGTGCTGGCAATGATACCTTTGTCGCGCTCGGTGTTCTGGGGGCCGATGGCAGTTGCCATCATGGGCGGTTTGATCATTGCGACAGCATTGACCTTGTTATTCTTGCCAGCTTTGTATGCTGCCTGGTTCCGTGTCAAGAAAACCAGTGTATAGCCTGGTCTATTGATGGCCTTGACCCTGTCAGTGCCTGGTGCTGACAGGGATAAAAGTTTGGAAAACACCTTGAAACAGTAGGTATAGCGCCTGTATTTAAAAAAATAAGGCACATACTGGTAAAATCCAGTAGAATATCGGGCTGGAGTTGTAATGCCACATACATCAGTTTTGGGCGACGCTTGAATTTCGGGTCGCCCTTTGCTTTTGTGACGGCCGTGCTCAACGTGTGGCGGCATTGCGCCGGTGAACATAAACATACATCCCGCGAGGATGGCGAAATTGGTAGACGCACCAGGTTTAGGTCCTGACGCCAGCAATGGTGTGGGGGTTCGAGTCCCCCTCCTCGCACCACAGAATTTTTACTATTTGGACGATTTTCATGGCAACTGCAGTCGAAACTTTAGATAAATTGGAACGCCGCTTGACGATTTCCTTCCCGGTCGCTGATGTGCAATCGGAAGTGGAAAAGCGTTTGAAGCAACGCGCGCGCACAGCAAAAGCGCCTGGTTTCCGTCCTGGTAAAGTACCTATGAAAATGGTAGCTGCACAATACGGCTATCAAGTAGAAACAGAAGTGCTGAACGACAAAGTCGGTCAGGCTTTTGCTGCTGCTGCAAATGAAAATAAATTACGTGTTGCTGGTTATCCAAGCATAGAGCCAAAGTCTGGATCAGACGTGGCTGAAGGCAGCTTGGCATTTGATGCAACTTTTGAAGTGTATCCAGAAATCACAGTTGGTGACCTGTCTGCTGCAGAAGTAGAGCAAGTCAAATCTGATGTGACTGATGCTGAAATCGATAAAACCATCGATATCCTGCGCAAGCAACGTGTGCATTTCCACGTTAAAGGCGAGCAGGGCGCGCATGGTGACGGTGGTGCAGACCAGTCCGCACAAAATGGCGACCGCGCTACTGTCGATTTCGTTGGCAAAATCGACGGCGTCGAATTTGCTGGCGGTAAAGCTGACGGTTTTGCATTTGTGTTGGGCGAAGGCCGTATGCTGCCTGAGTTTGAAACAGCAACTATCGGTTTGAAAGTTGGCGAATCCAAGACTTTCCCATTGGCATTCCCAGAAGACTACCATGGCAAGGATGTTGCCGGTAAAACTGCAGAATTCACAATTACTTTGACAAAATTGGAATGGGCGCATATGCCTGAAGTGGATTCCGAATTTGCCAAAATGCTGGGCGTAGAAGACGGCGACCTGGTCAAGATGCGTACAGACATCAAAGAAAACCTGGAGCGCGAAGTGCGTGGTCGCGTTAAAGCCAAGACTAAAGAAAGCGTCATGGACGCTTTGGTCAAGGTAGTGGCATTCGACGTACCTAAGACGCTGGTTGCACAAGATGGCGAACGTCTGGCAGAAATGACACGTCAAGACATGGCGCAGCGCGGCATGAACGTTAAAGATGTGCCTTTCCCAGCTGACTTGTTCAATGCACAAGCTGAACGTCGTGTTCGCCTGGGCCTGATCCTGGCTGAACTGGTCAAGGCCAACAGCTTGCAAGCGACAACTGAGCAAATCAAGGCACAAGTTGAAGATTTCGCGCAAAGCTATGAAGATCCGCAGCAAGTCGTTAAATATTATTTCAGCGACCGCAATCGTCTGGCTGAAGTTGAAGCCCTTGTATTAGAAGAAAACGTCGTTAACTATGTGCTTGGTAAAGCGAAAGTCACAGACAAGGTTCTGCCTTTCGACGAATTGATGGGTAACAACGCACAAGCGTAACAAATAAAGGAAAACACATGACAGGCATCATCCGTAATTCGGCACTGGACACAAACATGCTGGGCATGGTGCCTATGGTGATTGAGCAAAGCGGCAGAGGTGAGCGTGCTTACGACATCTATTCCCGCTTACTCAAGGAACGTGTGATTTTCCTGGTTGGCCCGGTCAATGATCAGGCCGCCAACCTGATCGTGGCACAGTTGCTGTTTTTGGAAAGTGAAAATCCTGATAAGGATATTTCGCTCTACATTAACTCTCCAGGCGGTTCAGTGTCTGCGGGTATGGCAATTTATGACACCATGCAATTCATCAGGCCCGACGTATCTACCCTCTGTACTGGCCTGGCGGCATCCATGGGTGCTTTCTTGTTGGCTGCTGGCGCAAAAGGTAAGCGTTTTTCACTGCCAAACTCACGTATCATGATCCACCAACCTCTGGGCGGCGCTCAAGGTCAGGCATCTGATATTGAAATCCAGGCGCGCGAAATCCTGTATTTGCGCGAACGCTTAAATGGCATACTTGCTGAAAAAACTGGGCGTAGCCTGGAGCAGATATCTAAAGATACAGATCGCGACAATTTCATGTCGGCAGATGCGGCAGCAGAATATGGTTTGATCGATAAGGTGCTGGCGCATCGCGCTTAATTAGTTATCTTAATTACTTATCCAAGTAGCTTATCAAAAGAAGAACGCCTGTTCCTTGATGGTCCGGGCGTTTTTTTATTCTGTTCTATAATGTCTCATTGCTCCCCATTGTTGCATATTGATGTCATGACGAAAGCCGTTTTTGCAGGTAATATGCAAGACCAAGAAGCTGAGGAAATTTGTGTTGAAATTTGCGCAGGCAAGGCCCAATTAAGATCTTGCCTGGCCGCAGCTTAATCACCAGTTTTATAGATTAATTTTGTTTATTTTATATACGTATCATGCCCGATAAAAAATCCTCCAGCGGAGAAAAGTTGCTCTATTGCTCGTTTTGCGGCAAGAGTCAGCATGAGGTTAAGAAATTAATAGCGGGGCCATCCGTATTTATCTGTGATGAATGCATAGATTTGTGCAATGACATCATTCGTGACGAAGTGTCCGAAATTGATAATATTGCCAGTGCAAAAACTGAATTACCTACACCACAGGAAATCACTGATTTGCTGGATCAATACGTCATTGGTCAGCTCAATGCCAAGCGCATCCTGGCCGTAGCGGTATACAACCATTACAAACGCCTCAAGCACCTAGGTAAAAAAGATGACGTCGAACTGGCCAAGAGTAATATCTTGCTGGTCGGTCCTACTGGTTCAGGCAAGACTCTGCTGGCGCAAACGCTGGCACGCATGTTGAATGTGCCTTTCGTGATTGCGGATGCGACTACTCTGACTGAAGCGGGTTATGTCGGTGAGGACGTAGAAAACATTATTCAAAAATTGCTGCAAAATTGCAATTATGAAGTTGAGCGTGCGCAAAAAGGTATCGTCTATATCGATGAGATCGACAAGATTTCCCGTAAATCCGATAATCCTTCGATTACCCGTGATGTTTCTGGCGAAGGCGTGCAACAGGCTTTGCTGAAGCTGGTTGAAGGCACTATGGCTTCTGTGCCGCCTCAGGGTGGTCGCAAGCATCCCAACCAGGATTTCATCCAGATTGATACCACCAATATCATGTTCATCTGCGGTGGTGCGTTTGATGGCTTGGCCAAGATCATTTCCGACCGTTCTGAGCGCAGCAGCATAGGCTTCTCTGCCAGCGTCAAGAGCCAGACAGAAAAGAGCGCCAGCGAAGTCATGCAAGACGCAGAGCCGCAGGATCTGATCAAGTTTGGTCTCATTCCTGAACTGGTTGGCCGTCTGCCTGTGATTGCTACCTTGAATGAACTGGATGAAGCGGCCCTGATACAAATTCTGGTTGAGCCCAAAAATGCCCTCATCAAGCAATATGCAAAATTGCTGGAGATGGAAGGTACTGAACTGGAAATCCGTCCTGCAGCCCTGCAAGCGATCGCCAAGAAGGCTATTGCACGCAAGACAGGTGCCCGTGGCCTGCGTTCCATTCTTGAGCATGCTCTGCTGGATGTCATGTATGACTTGCCTAGCCACCAAAATGTGGAGAAGGTGGTGATTGACGAAGGTACCATTACAAATGGTGCAAAACCCTTGTTGATTTACCATGAGCAACCCAAGGTAGCAGGCGCCTGATGGCATTGTTTGCCATGAAGTAAAAGAAAATGGAGAGCTTGCTCTCCATTTTTTATTTATTTTGCCTTGTTTTAAATTGATTCGAAGTACAATGGTTTAACAAAACGATTCTGGCTTCATTCGTAAAGCTACCCGGGGAAGCTCTCTGAGTGGCTTTTTTTATTGTTTTTTTCCAGAATGGGCTTGTGTTTCCGCCCAGTGCGCCAACATTGTTAACCAGTATTTATGAAAGGTGCGCCATGACGACTACTCTGATTACCGAACAAACCCAATTGCCGTTATTGCCACTGCGTGATGTTGTTGTATTCCCGCACATGGTAATCCCTCTGTTTGTGGGACGCCCCAAATCCATCAAAGCCCTTGAAGCTGCCATGGATCAAGGCAAGAGCATCATGCTTGCTGCCCAGAAAGCTGCTGCCAAGGACGAACCTTCGGCAGATGACATTTACGAAATTGGCTGTATTGCCAATATCCTGCAAATGCTGAAATTGCCCGACGGTACTGTCAAGGTACTGGTCGAAGGTGCGCAACGTGCGCGCATCAGCAAGATCCATGATTCTGAATCGCATTTCTTTGCTGACTTGACTCCTATCGCCGTTGATGAAGGTGATGAATCAGAAGTGGAGGCGATGCGTCGCGCCATCGTTCAGCAATTTGACCAATACGTCAAACTGAACAAAAAAATTCCACCAGAAATCCTTGCATCCCTGTCCGGCATTGATGATGCTGGTCGCCTAGCTGATACCATCGCCGCGCACCTGCCTTTGAAACTGGAACAAAAACAAGTCATCCTGGAAATTTTCAGTGTGGCAAAACGCCTTGAACACTTGCTGGGTCAGCTCGAAGGCGAGCTCGATATCCTGCAAGTTGAGAAACGTATCCGTGGTCGTGTCAAGCGCCAGATGGAAAAATCCCAGCGCGAGTATTACCTGAACGAACAAGTCAAGGCGATACAAAAAGAGCTGGGTGAGGGTGAAGAGGGCGCTGATATTGACGAGCTGGAGAAAAAAATCCTGGCCGCCAAGATGCCTAAAGAAGCTCGCGACAAGGCGCAGAATGAGTTGAAAAAACTCAAAATGATGTCCCCTATGTCGGCAGAGGCTACTGTCGTGCGCAACTACATCGACACCATCGTCAATTTGCCGTGGAAGAAAAAATCCAAGGTCAATAATGATTTGACGAATGCTGAAAAAGTACTGGAAGACGAACACTTTGGCCTGGATAAGGTCAAAGAACGCATCCTGGAATATCTTGCAGTACAACAGCGCGTTGACAAGCTGAAAGCCCCTATCCTGTGTCTGGTAGGTCCTCCAGGTGTGGGTAAAACCTCGCTGGGGCAATCCATCGCACGTGCCACGAACCGCAAGTTCGTGCGCATGGCTCTGGGTGGCGTGCGTGACGAGGCTGAAATTCGCGGCCATCGCCGTACTTACATAGGCTCCATGCCAGGCAAGATTTTACAAAGCCTGTCCAAGGTCGGTGTGCGCAATCCTCTGTTCCTGCTGGATGAGGTGGACAAAATGGGGGCTGATTTCCGTGGCGACCCATCATCTGCCTTGCTGGAAGTCCTGGACCCTGAGCAAAATCATACTTTCTCGGATCACTATATCGAAGTCGATTTCGATTTGTCCGATGTGATGTTTGTGGCGACGTCCAACTCCTACAATATCCCGCCAGCTCTGCTGGACAGGATGGAAGTAATACGTCTGTCAGGTTATACCGAGGATGAAAAAACCAGCATTGCACAACGTTATCTGCTGCCTAAGCAAATCAAGAATAATGGTTTGAAAGAGGGCGAGATCACTGTGGCAGAAAGTGCTTTGCGCGACATCATTCGCTATTACACACGTGAAGCTGGCGTGCGTTCTCTGGAAAGGGAAATCTCCAAGATTTGCCGCAAGGTCGTGAAAATGCTCTTGTTGAAAAAGACCGAGAAAAAAGCCACGGTCAATTCCAAGAACCTGGATAAATACCTGGGTGTACGTCGCTATGACTTTGGTGTTGCCGTTAAAGATAACCAGATTGGTCAGGTAGTTGGTTTGGCCTGGACTGAAGTGGGCGGCGATTTGCTGACCATAGAAGCCGTGGCTATGCCTGGTAAAGGTGGCGTTATCCGCACCGGTACTCTGGGCGACGTCATGAAAGAATCGATAGAAGCAGCCCGCACTGTAGTGCGCAGTCGTGCCAAGCGTCTGGGTATCAAGGCGGACGTTTTCGAGAAGAGTGATATCCATATCCACGTACCTGAAGGCGCTACACCGAAAGATGGCCCATCTGCTGGTATCGCCATGACCACGGCTTTGGTATCGGTTTTCACTGGTATTCCAGTGCGTGCTGATGTCGCCATGACAGGTGAGATTACCTTGCGCGGTGAAGTATTGCCTATCGGTGGCTTGAAAGAGAAATTGCTGGCCGCTCACCGTGGTGGTATCAAGACTGTGTTGATACCTGAGGAAAATGCCAAGGATCTGACCGAGATTCCGGACAATGTCAAAAACAAACTGGAAATCATTCCGGTTCGTTGGATAGACAAAGTCCTGGAAATCGCTCTGGAAACCCAGCCTGTTCCTCTGATTGATGAACCAGTTCCAGTGGCAGCGGCGACACCTGCAGCCACCTCAACTGAAACGCCTGCAGATACTACCGTAGTTAAGCACTAAAGTTCTTGAACACTAAGTTGTCGCTCTGAAATAAAAAACGTCCGGATATCCGGACGTTTTTTTATGTCTGCTGCCGATGAGTGTCTGTTGTCAGGCAATAATTAATGTGCCTGAGATGCTGACTGGGCATGGTGCAATTGGAAAGGCTGAATCGCGCCCGGTCTGACCTCAAACCCAATTGCGCATAAGGCCAACCGCCAAGCCTTCCAAGGCGAAATCTTCTTCAGTATCCCCAATTTTAATGACAGGGTAATCCGGGTTTTCCGGCATCAGTTCTATCAGGCTGCCAGTCTTCTTGTAACGTTTGACGGTCACGTCATCACCCAGGCGTGCCACCACGATCTGGCCATTGCGAGCACTGTCGGCTTTTTTGACTGCCAGCAAGTCACCATCGAGTATGCCAGCATCACGCATGGACATACCGCGCACCTTGAGTAAGAAGTCTGGTTTGGCAGAGAACAGGGCCGGGTCCACATGGTAAGTAGATTCGATATGTTCGCTCGCCAGTATTGGCGAGCCGGCAGCAACGCGGCCAACCAGTGGCAGGGCAAGTTGCAATAGGGCGGGGTGGGGCAGCGCCAGTTGTTTGCCTGTGATATGGCTGGACAACTCAGACTCCAGCAGGCGTATGCCGCGTGAAGTGCCTGCTGCAATTTCTATGACGCCTTTGCGAGCCAGAGCTTGCAGATGTTCTTCCGCTGCATTGGTTGAGCGAAACCCCAATTCTGTCGCAATTTCTGCACGAGTGGGGGGGAAGCCCGTGTTTTGAATGGCGTCTTTAATCAGGTTCAGGATTTGCTCCTGGCGGGCAGTGAGTTTGAGCATGGCGTTTTCTAGTGTTGAGATGCTGTATATACAAGCAGTCTGTATTTTTATACAGTAAAGCTGAATATGCAAGTGAAAATCCCTGAGATCGCCAGTAAATGTGAAAAAATACCTCACTATTAATGGAAAAACGGCCTATAACTTAGCTAAGCCACTGATCCAATTGATCAATATGAAAAACTGGGTTATTATTATCGGCTTTCCTCTTCCCGCACTCGTCTTGACGCCGAGGCGGGCTATTTTATTGTCCACAAGGAGAATATATGCGTCATTATGAAATCGTATTTATCGTACATCCAGATCAGAGCGAGCAAGTTCCTGCAATGATCGAGCGCTACAAGGCAAGTGTTGTAGCCCGTGGTGGTCAAATCCATCGCGTTGAAGACTGGGGCCGTCGTCAATTGGCTTACATGATTCAAAAACTGGCAAAAGCACACTATGTTTGCTTGAACATCGAATGCGATGCTGAAACTCTGCTCGAGTTGGAAACAGCATTTAAATTCAATGATGCTGTTTTGCGTCACCTGACAGTCAAATTGAAAAAAGCAGAAACAACACCTTCTCCTATGATGAAAGCTGTTCAGAAAGAAGATGCTGCAAAAGCGCAACGTGTTGAAGCGCCTGCTGCTTAATAATTGACAAAGGTCGCGTAAAAAATAGTGAATCAGCTGAAGCTCGTAGCCCGGATTGTGGAAAAAAGCGCATTGCGCTACACCCCGGCCGGTATCCCGATAGCTTCTGCTACCCTGATGCATAGTTCAGAAACTCGTGAGGCGAACGCAGTTCGACAGGTCGAGTTTGAGATTTCTGCGATGGCTGCTGGTGAAATATCCCAGCGTTTTACAGAAATTGCCCTGGAACAGCCCATGGAATTCACCGGTTTTTTAGCGCGCAAAAATCGCAATAGCAAAAGTCTCGTTTTTCACGTCACTGAATTCGGGACACATTTACTAGATTAGGAGCCAAAAATGGCATTCGGTAAAAAATTCGACAAAAGCAAATTGAAGCAAAAGCGTCAACAACAAAACCCTTTGTTCAAGCGCAAAAAATTCTGCCGCTTCACAGCAGCACATGTAGAAAAAGTTGACTACAAAGACATCGACACACTGAAAGATTTCGTGCAAGAAAACGGCAAAATCATGCCAGCACGTTTGACCGGTACAAAAGCGCTGTATCAACGTCAAGTTGACACTGCAATCAAACGTGCACGTTACCTCGCGTTGCTGCCATACACTGATTTGCACACAGCGTAATTGACGACAAGGTAAAGGAGAAAAATATGCAAGTTATTCTGTTGGATAAAGTCGTTAATCTCGGCAATCTGGGTGATGTAGTTCGCGTTAAAGACGGCTATGCACGTAACTTTTTGATTCCACAACGTATGGCTCGTCGTGCTACGACAGCTGCAGTTGCTGAATTCGAAGCAAAACGCGCTGAACTGGAAAAAGCAGCAGCCGCCAAATTGGCAGCAGCTCAAGCTCAAGGCGAAAAACTGTCCGGTCTGACCGTACAAATCACACAAAAAGCTGGTGTGGATGGCCGTTTGTTCGGTTCCGTTACTAATGCTGATATCGCTGAAGCCCTGACTAAACAAGGTTTCGCTTTAGAAAAAGCACAAGTACGTTTGCCACAAGGTCCGTTGAAGATCGCTGGCGAACATAGTGTTTCCGTTGCTTTGCACACTGACGTTGTAGTTGACGTTAACGTTGCAGTAGTGGGCGAACACGCGTAATTTGTTTTTTTGCAAATTGCTGGAAAAAAGCCGGGAATTCCCGGCTTTTTTCATGTTTGGGGGAAATATCACCCGATTTACCTGTTTGTCACAAACTTGTCACAAACTCGCCAATTTCTCGTAATTTGAACGCTCTGGTAGTTTGATTTAACGGTTATAATGCGCGCCATGAAAGCTGGTTCTGATCCTCAAGTTGACGCTCTACGCGTCCCCCCCCATTCCATAGAAGCAGAGCAATCTGTTCTGGGTGGTCTATTGCTGGATAACGCGGCCTGGGACCGTATCGCTGACTTTATTGGCGAAGAAGATTTTTATCGCTATGACCACAGGATTATCTTCCAGTGCATGGTCAAACTCATTAATAGCTCGCGTCCGGCTGACGTCATTACCGTCTTTGAGGCGCTGACGAGCACAGGCAAGGCAGAAGATGCCGGTGGCCTGACTTATCTCAATGCGCTGGCACAAAATACCCCCTCAGCCGCCAACATCCGTCGCTACGCAGAAATCGTCCGTGACCGTGGCGTGTTGCGCAAACTGATTACTGTTGCAGATGAAATTTCCGGCAATGCCTTTAATCCCCAGGGTAAAGAAGTCAAGCAAATGCTGGATGAGGCTGAATCAAAGATTTTCGCGATTGCCGAAGAGGGCGCACGTGGTGCCCAGGGTTTCCAGGCGATTCAACCCTTGCTGACGCAAGTGGTCGAACGTATTGACGAGTTGTATAACCGTGATAATCAAAATGACATTACCGGTGTCCCTACTGGTTTTGCCGATCTGGATAAAATGACTTCAGGCTTGCAGCCTGGTGATCTGGTCATTGTTGCTGGTCGTCCATCCATGGGTAAGACAGCCTTTTCCTTGAACATCGGTGAGAACGTGGCGATAGACAGCGGCTTGCCAGTCGCTGTGTTCTCCATGGAGATGGGTGGTGCTCAACTGGCAATGCGTATGCTGGGTTCGGTAGGGCGCCTGGATCAGAGTCGCTTGCGTGTTGGTAAATTGACCGATGAAGACTGGCCGCGTTTGACTCACGCCATTCAAAAGATGAATGAAGCACAATTGTATATCGATGAAACACCAGCGCTGAGCTCCATAGAATTGCGCGCCCGCTCGCGTCGTCTGGCGCGCCAGTGTGGCAAGCTGGGACTGGTGATTGTCGATTACTTGCAATTGATGTCAGCCAACTCTGCTGGTGAAAACCGTGCGACCGAGATTTCCGAGATTTCCCGAAATTTGAAGGGTCTGGCAAAAGAACTACATTGCCCCGTGATTGCCTTGTCACAGTTGAATCGCTCGCTGGAGCAAAGACCAAATAAACGCCCCGTCATGTCTGACTTGCGCGAATCTGGTGCGATTGAGCAGGATGCTGACGTCATCATGTTTATTTATCGTGACCAGGTGTACAACCCGGATTCGCCTGATAAGGGTACTGCAGAAATCATTATTGGTAAGCAGCGTAATGGTCCTATTGGCAGTGTGCGCCTGACTTTCCTGGGCGAATATACCAAGTTCGACAACTATGTTGGTTCCCTGTCGATTTATGGTGATAGTGAATAATTCTAAGCAAAAATGCTGGTGTTGGTGGGTAGACGCAAAGTAGTAAATCAAGACTTAAAAAGTAGAACAGTGTTGCCAGGCATGCTTGATTGCAGGTGCTTGCCTGGGCAAACCTAGAAATCTTATATTTTCAGTGAGAATAAAATGTTTGGACGCTTGATGCCCACCGAGGGCAAATTTTTTGAACTCTTCAATCAGCATGCAGAGTTATGTGTCAAAGGCTCCAAGGAAATGGTTGCCCTGATGACGAACTTTGATGATCTGGAGATCCGTGTTCACGCCATCGAGAGCATAGAAAAGCAGGCAGATACTGTCACCTACAATACGATAGAACTCTTGCACAAGACTTTCATCACCCCCCTGGATCGCGATGATATTCATAAATTGATCACGCGCATGGACGATATTCTGGATTTGCTGGAAGATGCGGGCCAGACTATCTCCCTGTACGATATCCGCGAAATCACGCCAGAAGCCAAGCGTCTGGCGGAACTGTGCCTGGGCTGCGCTGAGAAAGTTAAAGCTGCGGTAGCCTTGTTGCATAACATGGATAACTCCCGTGAAATCCTGGCCTTGTGCGAAGAAATTGACCGTCTGGAATCGGATGCTGACCATGTCATGCGTGCCGCCATGTCCAAATTGTTCCGCGACGAACCTGATGTTCGCAACCTGATCAAACTCAAAGCGATTTACGAAATACTGGAAACAGTAACGGATCGTTGTGAAGATGTTGCCAACATCATAGAAGGCATTATTGTTGAGAACGCTTAAGCGTCTGACTCTTTTATTTTGACGCCTAACAGTTCTCTGTCAATGCAGAGAGCGAACAAGGGAATTCACTTTTATGCAATCCTTACATATGAGCCTGCACGTCGTCATCTTATTGGTGGTGTTGGCATTGTTATTTGATTTCATGAACGGCTTCCATGATGCCGCAAATGCGATCGCAACCGTTGTTTCAACGGGGGTATTAAAGCCTAGCCAGGCGGTAGCTATGGCTGCCTTATTCAATGTCTTTGCTTTTTTTGTTTTTAATTTGTCAGTCGCGAAAACCATAGGCAAGGGTACTATCGATCCAGTCATTGTGGATCACTATGTCATCTTTGGTGCTCTGGTAGGTGCGATATTCTGGAACCTGGTGACCTGGTATTTTGGTATTCCTTCCTCGTCTTCACATGCCTTGATCGGTGGTTTGATTGGTGCTGCAGTAGCAAAAGAAGGTACCGGTGCCTTGATTGCTTCTGGTCTCTACAAGATCATTTTGTTTATTGTCTTGTCACCATTGCTGGGATTTTTCCTGGGCTCCCTGATGATGCTCATCGTATCCTGGCTGTTCGTTAAATCGACACCAAGGAAAGTGGATAAATGGTTCCGTCGCTTGCAATTGATTTCAGCTTCGGTATTCAGTCTTGGACATGGCGGCAATGATGCACAAAAAACCATGGGTATCATCTGGATGCTCTTGATTGCTGCTGGTTACTCCAGCGAGGCTGACAAGGGGCCGCCAAGCTGGGTAGTGTATTCCTGCTATGCGGCAATAGGCTTGGGTACTTTGTTCGGTGGCTGGCGCATCGTGAAAACCATGGGCCAGAAAATCACCAAACTCAAACCTGTCGGTGGTTTTTGTGCTGAAACAGGTGGTGCAATTACCCTGATCATGGCGACCGTGCTGGGTGTGCCAGTATCGACCACGCATACTATTACCGGTGCAATCGTCGGGGTTGGCTCTGCCCAGAAAATGTCAGCCGTGCGCTGGGGGGTGGCAGGCAATATTGTTTGGGCCTGGATCCTGACGATACCTGCATCTGCTTTTGTCGCCGCGATCGCATGGTGGATAGGTACGCAGATCCTGTAATCTCTTGCTGTAAGAAGATGTTGTAAAAATAAAAAGCGCCTCACTTCACAATGGGGCGCTTTTTTTATTGCTTACGGGTTCTGATATCGGGTGCTTACATTTGCTTGAATAAATGAACAAAGCTGCGACTGACTTCAAGTTTTTCGGTCAAACCCTTGACCTGCACCAGATGGCGACCACGCAGGTCGCGCACCACGCCGGAAATGGCCTTGGCATTCACCAGCGTTGATCTATGGATTTGCCAGAACAGGGCAGGGTCCAGTTCGTCGGCCAGGTCGCGTACTGGTTTGCGTATCAGGGCTTCATAAGACGCCGTTTGTACGCGGGTATATTTTTCATCGGACTGAAAAAACAAAATCTCTTCTACCGGTATCAGGCGCAACTCCTGGCCTATGGATGCCTGTATCCACTGCAGGTAATTGGGCTTGGCGGCAATGCCCATTTGCTTGGCCAGTTGCGAGAGCATGCTGCTCATGTCATTGGGTTGGCTTTGAGCGCTTAATCTGGCCTTGAGCCTGTCAACCGTGCGTGTCAGTCTTTCTACATCGGCAGGTTTCAAGACATAATCGACAGCACCATGGTCAAAAGCCTGTATGGCATACTGGTCATAGGCTGTGATGAAAACGATATGTGCCTTATTGCCTATCTCTTTGGCTGCTTCCAGACCGGTTTTGACAGGCATGCGTATATCCAGGAAAGCCAGGTCTGGCTTATGGGTCTCGACCAGAGCGATGGCTTCTTCGCCATTCTTGGCTTCATCCAGTATTTCCAGCTCTGGCCAGACCTGTTCCAGGCGCGACTTTAACTGGTCGCGCATCAGTCTTTCATCATCAGCAATTATGGCAGTAGGCATGGTCAGCGAAATTGAAATCTAGTTGGCTAATTCGTAAGGGATTTCTATAGTAACGCAAACTCCGCTAGGTTGATTGGGAGTAATGATCATTTGTCCCTTTTCTTTATAAATCAATTTCAGCCGTTCACGTATATTTTGCAGGCCCAGCCCAGTGCCATTGCTGGGCATGGCACCAAATCCCAGTCCATCATCACGGACAGAGACACGCAGCTTATTATGCGCAACCTCGGCGAAGAAGTGTATCGTCCCACCTTCTGCCTTACATTCCAGGCCGTGTTTAATGGCATTTTCTACCAGTGATTGCAACATCATTGGCGGGAAGGATGCACTGCGCAAGCCTTCGGGCATGATGAAGTCGACATTCAATCTTTCTTCCATACGCATTTTCAGCAATTCCAGATAAGACTTGATCATGTCAGCTTCGCGCCCCAGATTGGTGACGCTGGCATTTTCGCGCATTTGCGGCAAGACAGCGCGCAAGTAAGCAATCAGGCTGCGTTGCATGGCAGCGGCACGCGGCGGATCAGTTTCTATCAGATGTTCAACCGAAGCCAGGGTGTTGAACAGAAAATGCGGTTCGACCTGTGCTTGCATCATCTGCATTTGCGCTTCACTGACCTGGCGCAGCAAGGATTCACGCTCAGCTGCCATGCCAGCTTCTTTGGCCTTCTCTTCGGCGCGCACTTTGCCACTCATCAGGGCTTTCATGCCAAACAGGCCCACTACCAGTAAGACGACAAAGTTGGCAAACCATTTTGAGGAGGTGCGTTTATAGCTGCGCACTTCTTCATCGGCGGCATCGGCGACAGCATCATTGATTCCTTCGCTGATCTTCTGGGCAACTTCTGCTGGCAATTTGATGTGAATATCGTCCCTCTCATTAATAGAAGGGGGTTTGGGTGGCGTAGGTACCTCGCCTGTCGCATTGGGCTCAGATGGTGGTGCAGGGGGGGCTGTTGCAGCAGCAGGGGCTGTTTTGCCATCTGTGCGGACATGTATACCACTTTCATCGATCTCGATTTGCTTGCCGCGACCGTCAGCGTTATTTTTGTGGATGCGCAGCCCGGTGTCGTCGATTTCTATGTTGGTGTCACCGTCAGCAATCTTGCTGGTTTTTTTTGCCTTGCCAGGTGAGCTATTTCTGGTGATGACTACATTTTCTTCGGCAGTAAATAGCAAATCTTGCAGCATGCTACCTGCTACTATGGCAATAATGGCAAACAGGAAAAACTTCCACCAGGATAATTTGGTTACCCAGGCGGCCGTTTTATCAAAACTTTTGCTAAGCCAGGCCATGAGTGCGGCGATAAGCTGCTTGATAGTATCTGCATTGGTATTGTTCATGATGCTTCTCTTTTAACGTTTATCCCAGACATATCAGCAAGAATTCGTCATTCTTGCTGCCTGTGACTTTTCAGTCCATGTTGATACTGTAGGGAAAGCGCTCCTGCTTGAATAGCGACTTGCGACAGTCTGCAAAATTGGCGGGATAGAACGAAAAATGCCACATTTAATATGCATGTTTGTTGCTGGAGTGGAGAAGGGGGGAACTACAGATTTGTCGCGCGCAGCAGGTCAGTGATGTGTCCTGCTGCGTGTCAGCGACTTATCTGCTTGCCAGCCAGGCATGCAGGTCATCGCGGGTCAGGGGCTTGGAGTACAGATAACCCTGGGCGATATGGCAATCGTAGGAAAGCAGGGTGTTGGCCTGCATTTCACTTTCTACGCCTTCGGCAATAATCGACAGACCCAGATTTTGGCCGAGTTGAACGATCATCTTGGCTATACTGCCTTCATTCGGGTTTTTCTGGATTTCATTGACAAAGGCACGGTCAATTTTCAATTTATCTACATCAAGTTTTTGCAAGTGGCTGAGCGAAGAGAAGCCCGTGCCGAAATCATCGATGGAGACACTGATGCCCAGTTGTTTGATCTGATGTAAAGTTTTGATCAGTAATTCCGGATCCTTCATGGCCATGGACTCGGTAATTTCCAGCTCCACATATTGAGGGGGCACCTGGGTATCTGCCAATGCCTTGTTCAGTGATTGCATGAACAAGGGGTGGGAAAACTGCGCCTGGGAAACATTGATGGCCATTTGAAAATTGGTATAGCCCATGCTGCGCAAATGCACAAGTTCCAGGCATGCCGTGCGCAACACCCATTCACCTATTTCCACAATCAGGCCAGAATATTCGGCAATAGGAATGAACTGATCGGGTGGAATGAATTTGCCTTCATCTGTTTTCCAGCGCAGTAAAGCTTCTGCGCCCAGCACCCGGCCATCGCGCATATCAATCTGGGGTTGAAAAACCAGGAATAATTTTTTTTGTTCAAATGCAGCCCTGAGGGCATGCATGAGTAAGACGCGCTCACGGATCTCCACACCCATGTTGCGGGTGAAATATTCATAACCACCGCGGCGATTCATTTTCGCGCGCTTGAGGGCGATATTGGTGTCTTTTAATGCTTCCGAACCATCACTGTCATAGTCATCGAGCTTGATCAAGCCTATCGTTGCCGATAACTGCACTTCTTGTTGATCAACATCGAAGGCTGAATTGAACAGCGCCAGAATTTTATCCGGACACACCAGGGTTTCATCACCCAGCAAGGCAAAAGTGTCGCTACCCACTCTGGCCAATTGGCAATGCTCACCAAAGTTGGCGAGTAATCTTTGGGCCACTGAATACAATAATTGGTCACCAAACTGATGGCCGAGTGCATCATTGGTTTCAGCAAAATGGTCTATATCGATGAGTGACAGCGAACTATGGTTCTTGAGCGAAGTGAGCAGGGTCTCGTTCAGTGTCTGCAAGAGTTTGAGACGGTTTGCCAAGCCTGTCAGCGGGTCGTAAAAAGCATAGTTATGCAGACGCGAGGTCAGCATGACATTATCCAGGCCAACTGACACATTGCCACAAAAGACGCCGAGCAGGCGCTTGTCCATCTCATTCAGGTGCAGGCCAGTATTCAGATAAAGCGTGAAATCTTTTTGGGCGACATTATTAAAATAAAGCGCAGTAGATTCAGCTTCAAATATGCTCTGGCGGGCTTCCAGTGAGCGCGAGACGATATCGTTAGCGGATAGATTACTTAATTTTTCCAGTGGTTTATTCAGGCTGCCCAGATACAAATTAGTGGCAGCGATAATGTATAAATCGTCACTGTCTTCCTGCAACTCAACGGGTACTTGCCGGGCGCATACAAAGCCTTCGGTATTGAGGCCCAACAAACCTGCAATTTGTACCAGCACACCTGCAGCAAAATTTTGCAGGCCTTGCAAGGCCATTAACTCAGTGCTGGCGTGAATAATCATTTCCAGGCCACGGCGACTGGCGCTGATGGCACAAATTTGTTCGTAGGAGCGTATCGCCGAGGTGACTGCGGTGTACAGCTTGGTACGCGTCAGTTCTGATTTGGTCTTGTAGTCATTGATGTCGTAATCTCGTATGGCATCAATTTCAGGCGCATATCCTGGTTGCCCGGTGCGCAAGATGATGCGCACATCGGTCAAGCCCAGGGTTTTACGGATATGACTGACTAGTTGCAGGCCAGCGTCTTCTTGTTCCATGACCACATCCAGCAGGATGATGGCAATATCGGTTTCGTTTTTGAGAATGTCGCGTGCTTCCGCCGCAGAGTAGGCATGCAGAAAGCTCAGGGCTCTATGCTGAATTTCCAGGCTGCCCAATGCAAAAGTTGTGGCTGAGTGCACATCTGGATCATCATCAATAATCATGATCCGCCAAGTCTGCGCAGGCCGTGAGGCTGCGGCAGTTTCATCGCTGTCTGGTTCATCAAGAAAAACCAGATCATCTTCAGAAGAGTGGATCGTTGAATTCATCGGTAATGCGGCTCCATGCTTGGCATATCGTATGGTAAGGGCACTGCAAAATTGGTTCCCTT
Organism: Undibacterium sp. JH2W; assembly: GCF_049340425.1. Lineage (NCBI taxonomy): Bacteria > Pseudomonadati > Pseudomonadota > Betaproteobacteria > Burkholderiales > Oxalobacteraceae > Undibacterium > Undibacterium sp. JH2W. The sequence continues at coordinate 51,673 of NZ_JBMPOT010000023.1, forward strand.
GCGGAACTATGACACTAAATGTAGCGCGAGCCAAGCTTCATATATTTTTCATTGGTAAGAATAAAACAAGATTCGCTTTAAAGGGGGAAAAAAGCCAATAATTTGACCCAAATGTGCGAAAAATAGTGAAATCTTTCCCCCTGCCGGCTGGAAGCTAAATTCTGTGCGGCGCGCTTCACTGGTAAAATGTCTCTCACTCTGTCCAACTCTTCATTTTCGAAATATTATGTCCGGTAATACTTTTGGCACCTTGTTTACTGTTACAACCTTCGGCGAGTCGCATGGTCCGGCCATCGGTTGCGTGATTGATGGCTGCCCTCCGGGCATGGAATTGTCTGAGGCAGACATACAGCCAGAACTGGATCGCCGTCGCCCCGGCACCTCGCGCCATGTCACCCAGCGTCAGGAGCCTGATACTGTTGAAATCCTGTCTGGTGTCTACCAGGGCAAGACCACCGGTACGCCTATAGGTTTACTCATTCGCAATCAAGACCAGCGCAGTAAAGATTATGGCAATATCACAGAAACCTTTCGTCCTGGGCATGCCGATTTTACATACTGGAATAAATATGGCATCCGTGATCCCCGTGGAGGTGGCCGTTCTTCTGCGCGCTTGACTGCACCCGTGGTCGGGGCAGCCGCGATCGCCAAGAAATGGTTGAATCAGCAATATGGCACCGTGTTTCATGGTGGCATGAGCCAATTGGGTGAAATAGTTATTCCTTTTCAAGCCTGGGAGCATGCGGCTGCCAATCCTTTTTTTGCGCCAACCACTGATGCAGCGTTGATACAGCAGCTGGAAGATTACATGGATGCCTTGCGCAAAGATGGCGACTCCATCGGTGCCAAGATAGATGTCGTTGCCTCCAATGTGCCCGTGGGATTGGGTGAGCCTATCTACGACAAGCTTGATGCTGAGATTGCTTACGCCATGATGGGGATCAATGCGGTAAAAGGGGTAGAGATAGGCGCGGGTTTTCGTAGTGTTGCCCAGCGCGGCTCCGAGCATGGTGATGAACTGACGCCAGAAGGATTTGTCGGCAATAATGCGGGCGGCATACTCGGCGGTATTTCTACTGGCCAGGATATTACCGTTTCCATCGCCATCAAACCGACATCGTCCATACGCACCCCCAGAAGATCGGTGGACAAGGATGGTAATCCTGTCATGGTGGAAACTTTTGGTCGCCATGACCCTTGTGTTGGCATACGTGCCACGCCGATTGCAGAAGCTATGTTGGCCCTGGTCCTGATGGATCATGCCTTGCGTCACAGGGCGCAATGCGGTGATGTCAAACATAGCAGCTGATATGATTTAAGTGATACTCTTGATGCTCCTGTTCCCACTTCCTTTTTGACGGTGTGGGAGCAGCTTGACTTGAGCCTTTGTCGCTATATTGGCTGTGTCCCATAAGGGAATACACGTTTTCACGAGACTGGCACTGATATCACTTGCTTTCTTCGGCGGCATGGCTGATGGCAGGGCCCAATTGCCGTATGCCAAAATATTCACTGGCAATTTTCCAGATTCCTCCAAAAAACCAGATGAAAATTTGGTGATTTTCTTTAAATTCCTGCATTTCTATCGAAATTTTCATGCGCCAATTTGGCGTGAGGGTTGGTTTTGCGTTGCACAATTGTGGCATAATCAAATGCGAAAAAAAGATGCAGTACAGGATGTAACAAGAACCAATGACTTATTTCCAGGCTTCAGATTATGCTTAAAACGCTTTACGATAAATTATGGGAGTCCCATGTAGTCCACTCCGAGGACGATGGCACTGCAATATTGTATATAGACCGCCATTTGTTACATGAAGTCACTAGCCCACAAGCTTTTGAAGGCTTGAAGCTGGCTGGTCGTCAACCATGGCGTCTATCGGCCAATCTCGTGGTGGCTGATCATAATGTGCCCACCACAAATCGCGTTAATGGCATTGATGATCCGACCTCACGTCTGCAAGTAGAAACCCTGGATGCCAATGCCAAGAATTATGGATTAACTTATTTCAGTATGGCGGATAAACGCCAGGGCATCGTTCATGTGATAGGCCCTGAGCAAGGTGCAACCCTACCCGGCATGACCGTGGTTTGTGGTGACTCGCATACATCCACCCATGGTGCTTTTGCTTGCCTGGCGCATGGGATAGGGACTTCTGAAGTCGAGCATGTGCTGGCGACCCAAACCCTGATCGCTAAAAAATCCAAGTCCATGCTGGTGCAGGTCGATGGTGCATTGCCTGCTGGCGTGACAGCGAAAGATATCGTCCTGGCCATCATAGGCAAGATAGGTACTGCAGGCGGCACTGGCTATGCGATTGAATTTGCCGGTTCTACCATTCGCAGCCTGTCCATGGAAGGTCGTATGACGGTCTGCAATATGGCCATAGAAGCCGGTGCGCGCGCTGGCATGGTGGCAGTGGATCAGACGACTATCGATTACGTCAAAGGCCGTCCTTTCTCACCGGTTGGCCCGCACTGGGACCGTGCCGTTGAATACTGGCGCACGCTGCACACCGATGCCGGTGCCAAATTCGATATGGTCGTGACCTTGAATGCTGCCGATGTCAGGCCGCAGGTCACCTGGGGCACTTCGCCTGAAATGGTGGTGGCGATAGATGGCCGCGTACCTGATCCGGAACAAGAAAAAGATGCCGTCAAGCGTGACGCGATAGAAAAAGCCCTGGTGTATATGGCGTTGCAGCCCAATACCGCGATTTCTGACATCCGTATTGACAAGGTGTTTATTGGTTCCTGCACCAATTCTCGCATAGAAGATTTGCGTGCTGCCGCTGCGGTGGTACGTGGCAAATATCGCGCATCGAATGTTAAACTGGCCCTGGTAGTACCAGGTTCTGGCCTGGTCAAGGAACAAGCCGAGCGCGAAGGTCTGGACAAGATTTTCAAGGCCGCCGGATTTGAATGGCGTGAGCCAGGTTGTTCCATGTGCCTGGCCATGAATGCCGACCGCCTGGAGCCGGGTGAGCGTTGTGCTTCTACCTCGAATCGTAATTTCGAGGGGCGTCAGGGGCAGGGCGGGCGTACCCATCTGGTATCGCCAGCCATGGCTGCTGCGGCAGGTGTGGCCGGACACTTTATAGACATACGTAGCTTGAATTAATTCATTGCGGAGGAAAGATATGAAAAAATTATTTGCACTGGCGATTTGCGCTTTCATCCTGGCAGGCTGTAATACCGTTCAAGGCATAGGTAAAGACGTTAAAAAGGCTGGCGAAGCAGTCGAGAATGTGGGCAAAAAATAAGTAGCGACATGGAAAAATTTACTTTACTGGATGGTCTGGTTGCGCCTATGGACAGGGCTAATGTCGATACCGATGCCATCATCCCCAAGCAGTTTTTGAAATCCATCAAGCGTAGCGGCTTTGGTCCCAATCTGTTTGATGAGTGGCGCTACCTCGACCATGGTGAGCCTGGTATGGACAATAGCAAGCGTCCATTGAACCCTGAATTTGTGCTGAACCATCCGCGCTATCAGGGTGCATCCATCTTGTTGACGCGCAAGAACTTCGGTTGCGGTTCATCGCGAGAGCATGCGCCCTGGGCCTTGGAACAATTTGGTTTTCGCGCCATCATCGCTCCCAGTTTTGCCGATATCTTCTTCAATAACTGCTATAAAAATGGCTTGCTACCCATCGCCTTGAGCGAGGCGCAAGTTGATGTCTTGTTCAATGAAGTCAAGGCTTTCCCTGGCTATCGCCTCATCGTTGATCTGGAGCATCAAGTCGTGCGCACCAGTAATGGCGGTGCTGGCTACCCATTTGAGATTGATGCTTTCCGCAAATATTGTTTGCTCAACGGCCTGGATGATATAGGTCTGACTTTGCGTCAGGCCGACAAGATACGCGCTTTTGAAGAGCGCCATATCGCTGCGCAGCCCTGGCTGGCCAACACCATCTAAATTAATTGAAAAATATGAAAATTGCTATTTTGCCGGGCGACGGCATAGGTCCAGAAATCGTTGAGCAGGCAGTCAAGGTTTTGAACGCGCTGGGTGAGTCCTTTGAAATGGAAACTGCGCCAGTAGGCGGCGCCGGTTATGAAGCATCTGGACATCCTTTGCCTGAAGCAACTTTGAAGCTTGCGCTGGACGCTGACGCTATATTGTTTGGTGCAGTAGGTGACTGGAAATACGATACCCTGGACCGTCCTTTGCGTCCCGAGCAAGCCATTCTTGGTTTGCGTAAAAACCTGCAATTGTTCGCCAATCTGCGTCCAGCCATCATGTATCCAGAACTGGCAGGTGCCTCAACGCTGAAGCCAGAAGTAGTCTCTGGTCTGGATATCATGATCATCCGTGAGCTGACTGGTGATATCTATTTTGGTCAGCCACGTGGTGTGCGTGTATGCCCGGATGGCCCGTTCAAAGGCGAGCGCGAAGGTTTTGATACCATGCGTTATGCCGAGTCCGAGGTCCGCCGTATTGCTCATGTGGCTTTCCAGACGGCGCAAAAACGTGACAAGCGCCTCACTAGTGTAGACAAGGCTAATGTGCTGGAGACTTTCCAGTTCTGGAAAGAAATTGTCACTGACGTGCATAAAGAATATCCAGACGTAGCGCTCGATCACATGTATGTCGACAACGCAGCCATGCAACTGGTGCGCGCGCCGAAAAAATTTGACGTCATTGTGACGGGCAATATGTTTGGCGATATCCTGTCTGACCAGGCATCCATGCTGACTGGCTCCATAGGCATGCTGCCATCGGCATCTCTGGATGCAAATAACAAAGGGCTGTATGAGCCTTCACATGGGTCCGCACCAGATATCGCGGGCAAAGGCGTGGCGAATCCGCTGGCGACTATTTTGTCTGCTGCCATGATGCTGCGCTATTCCTTGAATAAGGCAGAGCAGGCTGATCGTATAGAAAATGCCGTCAAGAAAGTATTGGCCTTGGGTTTGCGTACGCCGGATATTTACGAGGCAGGTACCACCAAGGTTGGTACTGGCGAGATGGGGCAGGCAGTGTTGCAAGCCTTGGGCTGAGTTTTTTGTTGGTGAAGGGCAGGGACGTCCTGCAAAATTTTAGGGAAAAATGATGAAACTGGTAGGTCTGGTAGGTTGGCGCGGTATGGTGGGTTCGGTCCTGATGCAACGCATGCAGGAAGAAGGTGATTTCGATCATATTGAACCCGTGTTCTTTTCAACGTCCAATACAGGTGGCACGGCCCCTGCAATGGCAAAGAATGAAAAGACCTTGCAAGACGCAAATAATATTGATGCGCTCAAGAAGTGCGAGATTATTATTACCTGCCAGGGTGGTGACTATACCAGCGACATTTATCCCAAACTGCGTGCCGCAGGTTGGAATGGTCATTGGATAGATGCAGCATCCAGCCTGCGCATGAATGATGATGCGGTGATTGTGCTTGATCCTGTCAATTTACCCGTAATCAAACAAGCTTTGCTTAAAGGCCAGAAAAACTGGATAGGCGGCAATTGCACTGTAAGCTGCATGCTGATGGGCGTTGGCGCCTTGTATAAAGCGGGTTTGGTGGAGTGGATGAGCACCCAGACTTACCAGGCTGCATCTGGCGGCGGCGCACAGCATATGCGCGAATTGCTGACGCAATATGGTACGTTGAATGCAGAAGTACGTGCTTTGCTGGATGATCCCAAGAGCGCAATTTTGGAAATCGACCGCAAGATCATTGCCAAACAACGTTCCTTGTCTGAAGCTGAGACGGCCAATTTCGGCGTCCCACTGGGTGGTTCCCTGATTCCCTGGATAGATAAGGACCTGGGTAATGGCATGTCCAAGGAAGAATGGAAGGGCATGGCAGAAACCAATAAAATTCTTGGGCAAGGTGAAGGATTTGGTACTGCAGCCGTACCGGTCGATGGTTTTTGTGTACGCATAGGTGCCATGCGTTGCCACAGCCAGGCGTTGACATTCAAGTTGAAAAAAGACGTGCCGCTGGCAGATATCGAAGCCATGATTGCGGCTGACAATGAATGGGTAAAAGTGGTGCCAAATACCCGTGAGGCCAGCGTCCGTGATCTGACTCCTGTGGCAGTCACTGGTACGATGACTATACCGGTGGGCCGTATTCGTAAATTAGCGATGGGGCCAGAGTATGTCGGCGCCTTCACAGTTGGTGATCAATTGCTGTGGGGAGCTGCAGAACCGTTGCGCCGCATGTTGCGAATTTTGATCGAAGACTGATGTTTTGAGGTAGTCTGAGAAAGATGTTGTAGAATATAGGGGGGCGTTTAACGCCCCCTTGTCGTTTTTAAAACTTTAAAAAGCTCAGCTTGATTTACTGGCGGAGATTTTTAGTTTTAATTTTTAATAAATAAACAATTAGGATTTGGTGATTTTTATTTCACTTGTCATTTGGCAACAACATTTATGCGATATCCTTGCATGCCAAGCTTCTTAATGTATTTACCACTGTGATAAATCGCGTTAAGCTTGCGTGGCTATGTTTGTAATGTTAATGTGAAACATTAGGACGCGTCGCTAGGTTGTGTGAAAAGCGTCACCCAGCGGACTTTGTTCGCCAAAAATTCCCAATATGTCTGACAAAATGCATAATCAAAAAAAATCGTCTGTGAGTACCCTGGGACGCAAGGCGTTAAGTGTTGCTGTTGCGTCGTCCTTGTTTGCGCTATCGAGCGCCCATGCTACTGGCCTCGGTAAGCTTACCGTGCTATCTGCACTGGGGCAGCCTTTGCGTGCAGAGGTGGAGTTAACTTCTCCGTCTAAAGAGGAGATAGATTCCCTCGTGCCCAAGCTGGCATCTCAGGAAGCTTTCAAACAAGCGAACATAGACTTTAATGCTGCATTACTGTCATTGCGTTTTGCTGTTGAGCAGCGCGGTGCCAATTATGTAATTCGCATCAGTTCTTCACAGGCCATGAACGAACCCTTCGTTGACATGTTGCTGGAAATGAACTCATCCAATGGCAAGCTGCTGAGGGAGTATACCTTCTTGTTGGATCCTGCTGAATTGCGAAATAGTCAATCTGCGCAAGTCAGCAATCCGACACTTGTTGCTAATCAGCCACAAAATTCCAGCAGTGCAAATTCTGGGAAAAATAATCGTCCAAGTGCTGCTGAAACAAATACAGCAGGTCGGGCTACAGCAAAAAACCTTGATGCCGGCAAAGAAGTTAAATCTGCCGGCGAATATCAAGTTAAAGCTGGCGATAGTTTGAGCAAGATTGCAGGCAACTATCGTACTGAAGGTGTTTCTCTCGATCAGATGCTGGTCGGTCTTTATCGTGCAAACCCGCAAGCTTTTGCGGGGAACAATATGAATCGCCTGAAATCAGGGCAGATTTTGACTATTCCGGATGCTGACTCTGCGCGCGCCAATGCTGGCAGCGGTGGTGAGGCGCATTCAGTAGTCGTCGCTCATGCGGCCGACTTCAATGCTTATCGCAATAAACTGGCTGGCCAGGTTGCCGACGCTCCGGCGGAGCGGGCACCTACAACCAAGCAAAGTGGCGGAGGCAAGATCACTGCCAAGGTCAAGGAAGTACCAAATCCCACGACAGATTCTCCAGACAAGCTGAAATTATCCAAAGCTGGTCCTGCTTCTTCACGTAATGCCGGCAAGGCGAGTGAAGAAGATAAAGTGGCTAAAGAGAGGGCCGCACAAGAGTCCAATGCGCGTGTCAAAGAGTTGGAAAAAAACGTCAGCGATCTGAAAAGTTTGCTGGAAGCGCAGAAGATAGAGATCAAGAACAAAGAAATGGCAGCGAAGCAGGCTGAGCTGACCAAGCCGCGTACGGATGCCAAGGCCAGTGCCAGTGCATCTGCTGCCAGCGCCAGTGTGCGTGCTTCGGCTCCTGCTCCAGCATCCACACCGGCTGTTGCCAGCGTTGCCGCTGCACCCGCATCTGCACCGACGCCTGCATCAACTGCTGCTGCACCCGCTTCAGTTGCAGCAGCTGCACCAGCCAGTGCTGCTGCCAGTATGCCCGCAGCGACAACTGCCGCAACAGCGTCAGTCGCTTCGACAGAAACACCTAAGCCGCCAAAACGTAAAGTCGTTGCGCCACCACCGCCGCCACCTCCAGAGCCTAGCTTCTTTGACAGTATCTCTGACTATCTGTTGCCTGGTGGCATAGGTCTGCTGGCCATTCTTGGTGGCGTTGGTATCTGGACTAGCCAACGCAAGAAAAAATTGCAGCAATTTGAAGACAGTATCCTGACCGGTTCCAGTATGAAGGCCAACTCCATGTTTGGCTCTACTGGCGGTCAGAGTGTGGATACCAATAACAGTGTCTTCAATTCTAATTTCGCGCCTTCAGCCAGCCAGTTAGATGCCAATGAAGTGGATCCGGTTGCGGAAGCTGACGTCTATATCGCTTATGGTCGTGATTCTCAAGCCGAAGAAATTTTGAAAGAAGCGCTGCGCACCCAGCCAGACCGTCATGCGGTCAGGGTCAAGCTGCTGGAAATTTATTTCGGTCGCAAGGATGCAAAAACTTTCGAACGTCTGGCCAGTGAATTGTATGGCATGACCAGTGGTGAAGGCGATGACTGGGCGCAAGCGGCGTCCATGGGTATCGTGCTTGAGCCAGGCAATCCTTTATATGCTGGCGGCAAGGCCAAGGCTGAAATGGCTGCGGCATCAGGCCTGGGTTCAGGTACTCAGCCGCTGGAAGATCTTGATCCAGAAGCGTTGCTGGCAAACTCCTTGTCTCAGGACATGCTGGAGGCCATTAGTATCATTGATACTGCACAGCGTGATGGCGGTGCAAAGGCCAAGGCAGAAGAGCCCGCGATGGATGAACATGTCCTGGATTTTGATCTGGATATTTCTGCCATACCAGAGCCAGAAGTGCCAAAAATCCCTGAATCATCAAAGCAGGCGGCTCCAGTTGCAGAATCCTCAGCAATACCGGAAGTGGATTTCGGCACCATAGATTTTGATTTTGGTACAAAAGACCCTGAGCCTGCGCCAGTTCATGTAGTTGCGGAAGCGGCACCTGTCGTTGCCCCTGAGCCTGCAGCCGAGAAATTTGAGTTGGATCTGGGTCATATTGATTTTGCTGATCATAAAGCAGTGGATGCGCCATTGTCCCTGGACCTTTCTCCAGCGGATGAGAAAATCGACGAAGACCTGTTGGCAGCCTCACTTGCTGACACTCCAGTAGATGCACCCTTGCCAGAATTGACTGGCGCAAAAGCTGAGGAAGAAGCAGTCTCTGCGTTTGAGTTTGATCTTTCCGGTATTGATCTTGATCTGGAGCCAGCTGCCACTTCAGTTCTCGAAGAGGCCCCTGCACACAATGCCGAGATGGCGACCAAGCTTGATTTGGCGGTTGCCTACCATGAAATCGGTGATAAGGAAGGTGCCCGCGAATTGCTCGACGAAGTGCTCAAGGGCGGCACGGCTGAGCAAATCGAAAGAGCCAAGTCCATGATGGCGCAAATGGCTTGAGTTTCTTGATGTAATCACGACGGGCGCGGCAAATGCTGGCGCCCGTTTTGTTTTTTTGGATATGGGATTGTGGTGAAGCGATTAGTTTTAGGTGTGCAATATGATGGTAACTCCTGGCAGGGTTGGCAAACGCAACCGTCAGGTAACACTGTGCAAGATGCGCTGGAGCGAGCCTTGCAGCAATTCACCAAGGCCGACATCAAGACTACTTGTGCCGGGCGTACGGATGCCGGTGTCCATGGTATAGAGCAGGTCGTACATTTTGATACTGAGTTGGTGCGTGAGCCCTATTCCTGGGTTAATGGTGTAAATGCCTTTTTACCAGCATCAGTGGCGGTGCAGTGGGTTAAAGAACTGCCTATGGACCCGGACTCGGAAGATAATTTTCATGCGCGTTTTAGTGCCCGTGCCCGCACTTATCATTATATTTTACACAATGCTGTCATCCGTTCACCAATGTGGAGTGGGCGGGCAGGGTGGGCCTTTCGCCCTCTTGATGTAGAGCGTATGCGTGCTGCGGCCATACATCTATTGGGTGAGCATGATTTTTCTGCCTTCCGTGCTTCTGGCTGTCAGGCCAAGACCCCAGTCAAACATATGTATGACATCCAGATACGACGCCAGGGTGAGATGATTATTTTTACCTTGCGTGCCAGTGCTTTCTTGCACCACATGGTCAGAAATATTGTAGGCTCACTGATCTTTGTTGGTACGGGTAAGAGAGAGCCTGTATGGATGGCTGAAGTGCTGGCCAGCATGAACCGTGAAATTGCTGCACCGACCTTCATGCCTGATGGTTTGTACCTGGCCAGAATTGACTATGAGGACAAATGGGGCTTGCCGCAAAGGGAATTGGTCGAAACTCTGGCTTTCTTGTCTTTTTTGTAGTGCTCAACTGACATCAACTCGACGATTTATCGGCTTTCCGGGGTGAAATCCGGTAAAATGGCGTTTTGCAAAACCCAAACTGAAGGCGCTCGCCTGGGGAAGCTTGCCCAGCTCAGAGCGCTTTTTTTATAGCTGGTATTCGCTTCACCTTTGTTTCTTTCGTAATTTCAATGAATAACATCCGCAATTTTTCGATTATTGCCCATATTGATCACGGCAAATCCACACTGGCAGATCGTATTATCCAGCTTTGCGGCGGCCTTTCCGACCGCGAGATGGAAGCGCAAGTGCTTGATTCCATGGATATTGAGCGTGAACGTGGTATCACCATCAAGGCCCAGACAGCAGCCTTGCATTACAAGGCACGCGATGGTCAGATTTACAACCTGAACCTCATCGATACACCGGGTCACGTCGATTTTAGCTATGAAGTCAGCCGTTCCCTGTCTGCCTGCGAAGGTGCCTTGCTGGTGGTTGATGCGTCGCAAGGTGTAGAAGCGCAAACAGTAGCAAACTGCTATACCGCGATTGAGCTGGGTGTAGAAGTCGTGCCAGTCTTGAATAAGATAGATTTGCCATCTGCCGACCCTGACAATGCCTGCCAGGAAATCGAAGAAGTCATAGGCATAGATGCATCTGATGCCGTGCATTGCTCTGCCAAGACTGGCCTGGGCGTAGAGGATGTGCTGGAGTCGCTGATTGTAAAAGTACCACCACCAAAAGGTGACCCAACAGCGCCTTTGCAAGCACTGATCGTCGATTCCTGGTTTGATAACTATGTAGGCGTTGTCATGCTGGTGCGTATCAAGAACGGTACTCTGCGCCCAAAAGACAAGATTTTGTTCATGGCAACAGAAGCACAGCATCTGGTTGAAAGTGTAGGCGTATTTACACCCAAGTCACTGAGCCGTACAGAATTGTCTGCTGGTCAGGTGGGTTTCGTCATTGCCGGCATTAAAGAATTGAAATCGGCCAAAGTGGGCGACACGATTACTGTTGCCAACAAACCTGCTGCCGAGCCCTTGCCTGGTTTTAAAGAAGTGCAACCGCAAGTGTTTGCCGGTTTGTTCCCGGTTGAGGCCAATCAATACGATGCCCTCCGTGATTCGCTGGAAAAGCTCAAGCTTAACGATGCTGCCCTGATGTATGAGCCAGAAGTGTCGCAAGCACTGGGCTTTGGTTTCCGCTGTGGTTTCCTGGGCTTGCTGCATATGGAAATCGTCCAGGAGCGTCTGGAGCGTGAATTTGACATGGACCTCATCACGACAGCACCAACAGTGGTGTATGAAGTGGTCATGGCGGATGGCACTATCCTGATGGTGGATAATCCTTCCAAGATGCCTGAGCCATCCAAGATAGAAGAAATCCGCGAACCTATCGTTACCGTCAATCTCTATATGCCGCAAGAGTATGTGGGCTCTGTGATCACCCTGTGCACCCAGAAGCGCGGTGTACAGATGGACATGAATTACCACGGTCGCCAGGTCAAACTGACCTATGAAATGCCTATGGCCGAGATCGTGCTGGATTTCTTTGATCGCCTGAAATCGACTTCCCGTGGCTATGCATCCATGGACTATGAGTTCAAGGAAAACCGGGCCGCAGACGTGGTCAAGGTTGATATGCTCATCAATAGCGAAAAAGTTGATGCGCTGGCGATTATTGTCCATAGAGCGAACAGCCATTTCCGTGGCCGTGCTGTGGCGGCAAAAATGCGTGAATTGATCCCACGTCAAATGTTTGATGTGGCAATCCAGGCTGCAATTGGTTCCAACATCATCTCGCGTGAAAACGTCAAAGCCTTGCGTAAGAACGTGTTGGCGAAATGTTATGGCGGTGATATCAGCCGTAAACGCAAATTGCTGGAAAAACAAAAAGCAGGTAAGAAACGCATGAAACAAGTAGGTTCTGTCGAGATCCCGCAAGAAGCGTTTTTGGCGATTTTACAAGTGGATGAAAAATGAGTTTTCAATCAATTTTAGGCAATTTTGCACTGATCCTGTTTGTTTTGACCGTAGTGACCGGCGTCATCTGGTTCCTGGATGTCTTTGTGTTTGCCAAGCAACGTCGTCAAAATGCCGACAAGGCCCTGGCTGAATACGATGCGCGCAGAGCCAAGCTGACTGCCGAAGGCATACGACTGGAAGAAAGTACCCGTCACGAACTGGAAGCGAACTTGCTCAAGCAGCCAGTTTGGATAGAGTACTCTGGCAGTTTCTTCCCTGTCATTGCGCTGGTATTTTTCTTGCGTTCTTTCTTGTTTGAACCTTTTAAAATTCCGTCCAGCTCCATGCTGCCAACCTTGTTTGTGGGTGATTTGATACTGGTGAATAAATTCACTTATGGCATACGCTTGCCAGTGATTAATAAAAAAATTATTTCCATCAATGACCCACATCGGGGTGATGTGATGGTATTTAAATACCCGGAAGACCCCAGTGTGGACTATATTAAACGTGTAGTGGGTGTGCCTGGTGATAAAATCGTGTATAAAAACAAGCGCTTATCCGTGAATGGTAAGGAAGTTTCATACACGACCATGCCTGACTTTCGTGATAATCTGGATTACCTGAAACATTACAAGGAAGACCTGACAGGCGTGAGCCATAGTATTTTAGTTAACGAGCAAAGACCGGCGTACGTGGACAATCCGCATGAATTCAAAGGCCGGGAATTGTGCACTTATGAAAATGATGGTTTTACTTGTACTGTGCCTCAGGGACGTTATTTCATGATGGGTGACAACCGCGACAATAGTCTTGATAGTCGTTATTGGGGGTTTGTGCCAGATGAAAATATTGTTGGTAAAGCATTTTTTATCTGGATGAATTTTGGTGATATCGAACGCATTGGTAGTTTTCATTAAACTTCAGTCTTAAACAGGAACATTAAACTTATGTCTAAGAATCAACATTTTTCTTTGCAAAAGCAAAAAGGCATGACCTTGATTGGTTTGCTGATGGCTATAGCCTTGGTTATTTTGGTTGCAATGATTGCAATGAAGGTAGTGCCTACGGCAATTGAATATAACTCCATCGTGAAGGCCATCAATAGCACCAAGAATTCAGGCACCACGCCTAGAGAAATAGAACTCGCATTTGAAAGACAAAGGGGCGTAGGCTATTTTGACGCCGTTACTGCCAAGGATTTGATTATTGTAAAGAATAATGAAGGTGGCTTTGACCTCAGTTTCTCCTACTCCAAGAAAATCCCTTTGATAGGCCCAGCCAGCATCTTGATGGAGTACTCAGGCACGACAGCAAAGAATGGCATCGTCGCTACAAAACCTGCCAAGGTAGATTAAGTTACGCGTATGAATCAACAACTATTGCAGAAAAGGCTGGGGCACCAGTTTAGCAACCCCGCTTTGTTGCAGCAGGCTTTGACACATCGTAGTCATAGTGTTTTGCATAATGAACGTCTGGAATTCCTCGGTGATTCAGTTCTGAATTGTGTCGTTGCTTCCTTGTTGTTTGATAGCTTTGCCAATATTGATGAAGGTGATTTGTCGCGCGTACGTGCCAATCTGGTCAAGCAACAATCCTTGTATGAAATTGCCCAAAGAATAGAGCTGTCACAGTTCTTGCGCCTGGGGGAGGGGGAATTAAAGTCCGGTGGATTCCGTCGTCCATCCATCCTGGCAGATACGCTGGAAGCCTTGTTTGGTGCAATTTTCCTGGATGCTGGTTTTGATGCGGCGCGTGAAGTCATTCGCGCCTTGTATGCTCCAGTGCTCGCCAGCGTTGATCCCACGACTCTGGGTAAAGATGCCAAGACCTTGTTGCAAGAGTTCTTGCAAAGCAAAAAAATCGCTTTGCCACAATATAATGTAGTGGCAACTCATGGCGCGGCGCATAACCAGGAATTTGAAATCGAATGCCTGGTGCCTAAACTGGAAATACAAGTCTTCGGTACTGGTGGTAGTCGTCGTGCTGGTGAACAAGCTGCTGCCAAGCTGGCACTGGAAACTGCCCTGGCCATGTTGGTGCGCTCACCTGCAGCCAAGAAATCCAAGCCACGCGCATCGCAATTAAAACTGGCTGGCATCGCTACCGTGCAAGGTGACCCTGTTGCTGAGACCAAAGCACAATCTGGCAAACAAAAAAGTTTGTTGGATGCTGAAGCGCACAAGGCTGACAAGCCCAAAGCCGCAGCAAGTACGACCAACACAGCTGCAGCAGATGAACTGCTGACGCATGATGCACACCCTGAGACTCACCCTAAGACTGCCTGACGACCGCATGACTGAATTAATAGACAATCCTGATTTCCGCTGTGGTTATATCGCCATCGTCGGGCGACCTAACGTCGGTAAATCGACCCTGATGAACGCCCTGATAGGCGCCAAGGTCAGCATTACCTCGCGCAAGGCACAAACTACCCGCCATCGCATTACCGGCATACAAACCAAAGACAATACCCAGTTCGTGTATATCGATACGCCGGGTTTTCAGACCCGCCATTCGAACGCCCTGAACCGCACGCTGAACCGTACTGTTACGACGACGCTGACAGCGGCAGATGTGATTTTGTACATCATAGAAGCTGGTACTTTTGGCCCGGCAGACCAGCAAGTGATAGATTTGCTGCCCAAGAATGTACCGTGCATCCTCGTCATCAACAAATCCGACCGCGTTAAAGACAAGGCCGTGATGATGCCGTTTGCCCAAAAAGTGGCCGCGTTGCATAATTTTGCGGCTATCGTGCCTGTATCAGCTACCTTGCGCTTCCAGCTGGAAAACCTGGAAAGCGAAATCCGCAAATACTTGCCCCTGAACCCACCGATGTTTGGCGAAGACGACATCACAGACCGTAGCGAAAAATTTCTGGCAGCAGAAATCGTGCGTGAAAAACTGTTCCGCTTCGTTGGCGATGAACTGCCTTACACCAGCACCGTGCTGATCGAAAAGTTTGAGCAAGAAGGTAATCTGCGCCGCGTCTTTGTTGCCATCCTGGTGGACAGGGATGGTCATAAATCGATGGTCATAGGCAACAAGGGTGCGCGTCTGAAAGACATCTCCACCCAGTCACGCCAGGATATGGAAAAACTGTTTGGTGGCCCCGTGTACCTGGAAATCTGGATCAAGGTCAAATCTGGCTGGGCAGACAATGAAGCCGGTTTGCGTGCCTACGGTTACGAGTAAAATCATCCATGGATGAGCAGGCAGTCGCCGTGCAGGAAGACAGCACCGTAGCAGATGCGGTTGCTGTACCGCCAGCGCCACCTGCTGCCAAAAAAACTGCTGCTCGCCCACGTGCTCTCAAAGCAACTTCGGCAACTTCAGCGACCCCGCGCACTGCCAGTAAATCCTCCGCCAAAGACTTGCGTATCCTGGAACAGCCAGGCTTCGTCCTGCATTCCTGGCCCTATAAAGAAACCAGTCTCATCATTGATGTATTGACGCGTGACCATGGCCGCATCGCCCTGGTTGCCAAGGGTGCAAAACGCCCGCATTCACAATTACGCAGTGTCTTGCAAACCTTCCAGCCCTTGCAACTGGGCTGGACAGGCAAGGGCGAGATACGCACCCTGACGACAGCAGACTGGGTGGGCGGCATGCTGCCGCTGGAAAAATCAGCCTTGCTGTGCGGTTTTTACCTCAATGAATTACTGGTCAAGTTTCTCATGCGCGATGAAGCGCACCCGGAATTGTTTGATCTCTACGTTTCAACGCTAAACCAGCTTGCCCATGATGAGCCTGCCACTATCGTCCTGCGCCGCTTTGAACTCGCACTATTGCGCGAATCAGGCTTGCTGGGTGACCTGACACGCTGCACTCAAGAGCGAGAACGTGTACAGACAGAGCAGTTCTATGTGCTTGACCCGGAACGCGGCCCCAGACCCGCCATGTCCTCAGACAATGTGCCCAGGGTCAGCGGCAAGACTTTGCTGGCCATGCAGCGCGGCGACTATACTGAACAAAGCACGCAATTACAAAGCAAGTTGCTGATGCGCTTTTTGCTTGCCCATCACTTGCATGGCGCTGTACTGAACACACGGCAAATACTGATCGATTTACAAAATTTATGAATATCCATCAACAAAGCCAGTTGATAGAACTGGGCGTGAATATTGACCACGTCGCTACCTTGCGCAATGCGCGTGGCACGACTTACCCAGATCCCTTGCAAGCCGCCTTGCTGGCAGAAGAGGCGGGCGCAGATTGCATCACCCTGCATCTGCGTGAAGACCGCCGCCATATCCGCGATGCAGATGTAGAGCAGCTGCGTCCACGCATCTTGACGCGCATGAACCTGGAAACTGCCGTCAATAATGAAATGCTGGACCTGGCTTGCCGCATCCTGCCACAAGATGTTTGCCTGGTGCCAGAACGCCGTGAAGAAGTCACAACAGAAGGTGGCCTCGATGTCGCCCGTGATTTTGCCAAAGTGCAGGCTGCAGTCCGGCAATTGCAGGCGGCAGGCATACGTGTGTCACTATTCATCGATGCAGATGAGCAGCAGATACAGGCCAGTTCAGAGGCTGGTGCCAGCGTCATAGAAATCCATACGGGTCGTTATGCCGATGCGCATGATCCACAATTACAGGCGCAAGAGCTGGCGCGCATAGCGCAAGCCGCCATCACAGGCATACGCCATGGTTTGAAAGTGAATGCGGGACACGGCCTGCACATGACTAACACCGCTGCGATTGCTGCTATTCCAGAAATTTCAGAATTGAATATCGGTCATGCCATTGTTGCTCAGGCCCTGTTCGTAGGCTGGCAAAGAGCCATCAGCGATATGAAAGCGCTAATGGTCAAAGCCCGATTGGCGAATCTGCATAGAGTTGCTTAAGATGATTTACGGCATAGGCACCGACATCGTACAAATCTCGCGCATGCAAGAAGCTATTGAGCGCAACGGTGAGCGCTTTGCTGAAAAAATTCTGGGCCCAGAAGAATTGGCTATCTATCGTGAACGCAAAGCCCTGGTAGAAGCGCGTGGCCTGCGTTACCTGGCCACCCGCTTCGCCGCAAAAGAAGCTTTCTCCAAAGCCGTAGGAATGGGCATGCGCGACCCCATGAACTGGCATGCCATGCAAACCCTGAATAACGACCAGGGCCAGCCTGTCGTACAGGCAAACGGCACTATGCTGGCGTGGATGCAGGAACGCGGCCTGAAGGCGAGTATCTCCGTCAGTGATGAAACTGATTACGCCATTGCCTTCGTCATCATTGAATTGAACAATCCCTGCTAAAGTAGCGACTTCCACAAGCGCTGCAGATTGATTGCATCATGACAGAACCAAATATCTCAGAAGCACGCCAGCAAGTGCTTGATCTGGTTGCCAAATTACCCAACCTGCCGGGCGTGTACCGCTATTTCGATAGCAGAGACCAGGTGCTGTACGTGGGCAAGGCGCGTGACTTGAAAAAACGCGTCTCCAGCTATTTTCTCAAAAACCTCTCCAGCCCGCGTATTGCGATGATGGTAGAGAAAATCGCCAAGCTCGAAACCACGGTCACCCGCAGCGAAGCCGAAGCCCTGATCCTTGAAAACAATCTCATCAAGGCATTAAAGCCGCGCTACAACATCCTGTTTCGTGATGACAAGTCTTATCCTTACCTGAAAATCACTACAGAAAAAACACCACGGATGATGTATTACCGTGGTGCTATCGATAAAAAACATCAATACTTCGGGCCATTTCCATCCAGCTGGGCTGTCAAGGAGTCGATGCAAATTCTGCAGAAAGTCTTTTTGCTGCGCAGTTGCGAAGACAGCGTGTTTGCCAACCGCACCCGCCCATGTCTGCTGCACCAGATCGGTCGATGCAGTGCTCCTTGCGTCAACATCATTGCGAAAGAAGACTACCAGCAAGACGTCAATAATGCCGCTGACTTCTTGCGTGGCCGCCAGCTCGAAGTCATGCAGACCCTGGAAAAAAAGATGCTGGATTTTTCCATGGAGCTCAAATTCGAGCAGGCCGCAGCCGTGCGCAATCAAATGCAGGCCCTGTCCAAAGTCTTGCACCAGCAAAGCATGGAAACTGCTGGTGATGTCGATATCGATATCCTTGCCGTAGTAGTGGAGGGGGGGCGCGCATGCGTCAACCTGGCCATGGTCAGGGGCGGGCGACATCTGGGTGACCGTGCTTATTTCCCTACCCATGTCGATGATGCCCTCAGCGTCGCAGAAAATGAAATCGAGGTTGAGGTCATCTCTGCCTTTCTGGCGCAGCACTATGTCGATCAATTCATTCCTTCGACCTTGGTCATGAATGTGGAACTCGATGCGCCCGACCTCATGCTGGCACTGGCCGAGCAATGTGGTCATCGTATTCATCTGTCCTTCCAGCCTCAGGAGCAACGTCGCGCCTGGCTGGATATGGCTGTCAAGGGTGCCAAACTGGCACTGGCCCGCATGTTGTCAGAGCAGGGCTCGCAACAGGCCCGCACTCGCGCTTTAGCGACGGTTCTGGAGCTGGAGGTAGAAAACCTGGAAGAGTTGCGTGTAGAGTGCTTTGACATCAGCCACACCCAGGGCGAAGCGACCCAGGCATCCTGCGTAGTCTTCCACCATCATGCCATGCAAAATAGTGAATATCGCCGTTTCAATATCAAGGACATTACCGGTGGGGATGATTATGCTGCCATGCGCCAGGTACTGTTCCGCCGCTATGAAAAAGTCGCCAGTGGTGATGCCAGTAGCGTTGATGCTAGTGAGCGTCGCATGCCAGACATTGTTTTAATCGATGGTGGCAAAGGTCAGGTCGAGATAGCCAGGCAAGTCTTTGTTGAGTTGGGCCTGGATATCAGCCTCATCGTCGGGGTGGCAAAAGGTGAGGGCCGCAAGGTCGGCCTCGAAACCCTGGTGTTCGTTGACGGCCGCGCAGAAAAAGAATTGGGCAAGGAATCCGCAGCTCTCATGCTGATCGCCCACATCCGTGACGAGGCCCATCGCTTTGCCATCACAGGCATGCGTGCCAAGCGCGACAAGGCCAGACAGACCTCGCAACTGGAAGAGATAGAGGGCATAGGCCCTAAACGCCGCCAGCGCCTGCTGGTGCGTTTTGGGGGCTTAAAAGGTGTCAGTGATGCCAGTGTCGCCGATTTGGCCAGTGTTGAAGGTATTTCCCGTCAATTGGCAGAAGAAATTTACAAGCGGCTGCGATAGAGAAATATAATTGCAACAGGCGCTGACACTGTCGTCAGTGCTCTTGCAGCAAACCTCAGATAAAAACCATAAAAAGACATGCCTTTCAATTTCCCTATCCTGCTGACCTGGTTGCGTGTTGCATTGATACCGCTGGTAGTCGGTGTTTTTTATCTGCCTGATCTCTGGCTCAACCCTTTTGAAAAAGGCCTGGCATCTACCACGGTCTTTATTGTTGCAGCAGTGACCGACTGGTTTGACGGTTTTCTGGCACGCAGGTGGAACCAGACATCTTCATTCGGCGCCTTCCTCGACCCTGTGGCTGACAAACTCATGGTAGCCGGTGCCTTGCTGGTGCTGGTGCAACTGGACCGCGTCAATGCCGTGATCGCCTTCGTCATCATAGGCCGCGAAATCACCATCTCTGCCTTGCGCGAATGGATGGCACAGATAGGTGCATCCAAATCTGTGGCAGTCAGCTCACTGGGCAAGATCAAGACCACAGCGCAAATGGTGGCCATCCCCATGCTGCTGTATTACGACATACTGTTTGGCGTTGATACCAAGCTGCTGGGCTCATGGTTATTGCTGATTGCTGCGGTTCTGACAGTCTGGTCCATGTTCTATTACCTGCGCAAAGCATGGCCCCTGATCAAGGAAACGACTGACAGAATGGGATAAGCGTGCAGTAAGCGTTAAATGATCTTGGAATGGGTGGTTGACAGAATGGCTGGATGATATATAATTCTGGTCTTCGCAATGCGGGAGTAGCTCAGTTGGTAGAGCGCAACCTTGCCAAGGTTGAGGTCGAGAGTTCGAGACTCTTCTCCCGCTCCAAAGTTTTTGGAATGGCAGCGAAAAGCAGTAAAGTAAGAAAGTAGTAAAATGCGGGAGTAGCTCAGTTGGTAGAGCGCAACCTTGCCAAGGTTGAGGTCGAGAGTTCGAGACTCTTCTCCCGCTCCAAAATGGCGTAGTACCTGAAGTATCAGTAGCACATCTGCGGGAGTAGCTCAGTTGGTAGAGCGCAACCTTGCCAAGGTTGAGGTCGAGAGTTCGAGACTCTTCTCCCGCTCCAGATTCTGAAGGGAAGCAAGGCTTCCCTTTTTTGTTCAAGTTGCACCGCATTTCAGCGAGCATCAAGCGTGATAAAATCACACTAGTTAAAACGCAGAAATAGCACCCCTGGCGGGGTAGCAAAGTGGTTATGCAGCGGCCTGCAAAGCCGTAGACGCCGGTTCGATCCCGACCCCCGCCTCCAAATACAAAAAGCGCTTTAGAGCGCTTTTTTTCCAGAACCCGACTTAGCGTTTCGCTAAGCAGGTTGTAGTAGTGGGCCCGAGTGGTGAAACTGGTAGACACATCGGACTTAAAATCCGCCGCTTCGTTAATAGCGGGCGTGCCGGTTCGATTCCGGCCTCGGGCACCAAAACTACGTTTCAGGCAGTTCCAAGAAGTACATCAACCCGCCTTCCTCACTATGAGAATGCGGGGTTTTTGTTTCCTAACGTTCCGTGAAGTACTTTGACAGCCCAGATTTTTGGCGGTATATATGACGGTATTAAATGGAAATCAGATACCGTCAAAACATCAATACCGTCAAAAAACCACTTTCTTGACGGTGTGCGGTATCGCCTCATAGGGAGAGCCCGCGATGCCAAAGAAAATTACTCCACTTACCGATATTAAAACAAAGAACGCGGCTGCCAAGGATGCACCCTATAAATTGGCGGACGGTGGCGGCCTCTATCTGCTGGTGAGTAAAGACGGCTCAAAGCTGTGGCGTATGGATTACAGGTTTAATGAAAAACGCCTTACGTTGTCTTTTGGTAAATATCCCACTGTCTCACTGGCGGCGGCTCGGGTCAGGCGTGCAGAAGCAAAAGAGCAAATTGCTTCAGGTATCGACCCCAGCGATGTACGTAGATCAGAGCGCACGCAAGTCAGTCAGCATAAAGTGGCGGCCAAGAGGGAGGCAGAGGGCTTGCCCGCAATTGATTCTTTTGAGGCAGTCGCGTGGGAGTGGTTCGAGGCCAAGATTAAGTCGTTGTCAGAGAGTCATCGCTCGAGCACTACTGCTTATTTAAAAAACGACTTGATACCCTATCTCGGAAAGTTGCCTATGGCTGAGATCAAGGCACCTGTTTTACTGGAATGCTTACGTCGTATCGCTACCAGAAAAAACAATCAGGGAAAAACGATTACAGAAACCGCAAACCGTGTGCGTGAGCAAATGGGGCAGTTGTGGCGATTTGCTATTGCGACTGGTCGGGCAGAGCGCGACATTGCCGCCGATTTACGCGGCGCATTAGAGGCGCACGTACAGAAAAATTTCTCACATATCACCGACCCGAAATTGCTAGGTCAGCTTATGCGCGATGTTGAAGGCTACGGTGGTGTGCCTGTCACGGTGGCAGCGTTGCGCATGCTGCCTTTGGTGTTTGTGCGACCTGGCGAGTTTAGGGCCGCGCGTTGGGAGGATATCGACCTGGAAGCGAAAGAGTGGCGCTACTTCAGCCCTAAAACGAAGATAGATCATATCGTCCCTCTATCTGCGCAAGTGCTGGTACAGCTACGCGCATTGCAGCCACTGACCGGCATGGGTGAATATGTGTTTGGTGTCAGATCAGGGCAGCGGCCTTTGTCGGAAGGCACGATTAACCAAGCCCTCAAGACTTTAGGCTACTCCAGTGACATTATCCACCCGCATGGCTTCAGACATACTGCCGCTACCATGCTTGCCGAAATGGGATGGGATGAAAACACTATAGACCGTCAATTGTCGCACGTGGTACAAGGCGTAAAAGGCGTGTACCAGAAAGCCAAATACATAGAAGACCGGCGCAAGATGATGCAAGCGTGGGCGGACTATGTTGATCAGTTAAAGCAAGGTGCATTCATCATTCCACTGCGGACAGCCTGAATTAAAGAAAATTTGAGCACTGGCGTAGCTTACAGCCGCTTTTTCACTGCAAACCCGCGTCAAATATAGCCGCAAACCCTGCGTCCTTTTAGCGACCAAAGCACAGAAAAAGTCTAGAAAACAGAAAAACAAGGTGTACCGGTGTACCAAAACATAAAACAGGCTGGAAAGCCGCTTAATTACTGCATTTTGTTGGTACACCTTATATATAAATAGGTGTACCAAAGGTGTACCAATTGTGTACCAGCCGTGAAAACACCCTCTATTTCATACGGGTTTGCGACGCAAAAGCGGCTGCAAGCTGCACCGGCTCTGCGTTTGCACCTGCTGGCACGTCTAAAAACCCAGCGCAAGCCGATTTTCTGGCGCACACCCCAGCGACGCATTAATTCAATACGTCTTTGACGTATAATCTGAGTATGTAAACAATCATAGAGACCCCAACTTTTGAAAGGTTATGACCTGCTTACTGGATGGAAGAAGAGCGGGCAGAGCTTGCCGCACATCTTGCGTAAATGCCGGAAGCGGGCGATGTCGTCAAGGGTTCCGGCGGCGTTCGTAAGATCAGATGGAGTTGTAGCGGTGGCGGCAAGTCGGGCGGGGTGCGCGTGATTTATTGCAACCGGCTGGCAAACGGTTACATCGTGCTGTTGTTCATCTATGCCAAGAACGAATTTGATGCAATTGCTGGGGAAAAGCTGAAGGAGTTAAGAAATGCCATCGAATAAAACTATGGACGATAAAGCCCTGCGAGTATGGGAAGATTCACGCGACCTGGCCGCAGAGTTGGAGCAATCGATTCATGAAGTGCTGGTCGGTCAATGCAAGGCCGTGGCAGTGTCGTCCGTGGTGGCGGCACGTCTGCAGTCCGGCCTCTCACAAAGCCAGTTTTCCAAGCTGCTAGGCGTGTCTGTTCGCACCTTGCAAGAATGGGAGCAAGGACGTCGCAAACCCTCAGGGGCGGCGCAAACCCTGCTTGTGATTGCACAGCGCCACCCGGAAGTGTTACGGGAATTGGCGTAATTGGTGCAGGGAACATGGATAAATCAGCACAAACCCCGATGACAGGTGACGATGTTCCCGAATGGGATACAGCTATAGGTGCCATCTGGATAATTGATATTTTGACGGCGGAAAAACGAAAATCACTTATCGAATCACCAAATCACATTTGGCCGCGCAATATCAGTAATGATGACAAAAACACGTTTTTGGACACTGCCAATACAGCTTTGAATTTCTGGAAGTTAAGGAAAGAAAACGCCCAGAATAGAGCACCCCCTAAGGAGCAACGAGAGCAATTAAACGATGTTGTATCAACGATACAAAAACTAAAAAAGCAACTCACCAAATTGACAGCTGAATCACTCACCCATGCTGATATGTCCTATATGAACGCCAAATTTTTGACCAAGCCGCCGTTTGAGCTATGGTTTAAATCGGAATACGGGCATCACGTAAGTTCGCTATTCTCACGTACATGGATGCAGCTAGACGACACGGAAAGAGTATTGATATCAGCCGCGAACCGTATACACGTTGATGTCAGCTACCGGCCCGAAAATCATGTGAATGACTGCATTGTTACTGAGCTTGCAAGGGAGTGGAGGCTCAAAAATGGGGAATATCCGCCACGCTCAAAAACAGGATGGTTTGCAAAGTTCATTGTGGAATTGGGGACGGCTATCGATCTCACCCTGTCGCTTGAGCTTGCAAAACGATGTATCGATTTCATGGAAACGGTAGATAAAAAATATATTGAAGAGAATGAAAAATCTCAAAAGTCGGGTTAACCGGAGGATTTATTTCGGTTAACCGGTGAGGTATCCTGACTTTTTCGGACATTCCTGTTTGTTAAAATAAACGATCAGGAGAAATAATGAAACAGAAAAAAAGATATACCCCGGAATTGCGGGAAGAAGCGGTGAAACTTGTATTGGCGCAA
>NZ_JBMPOT010000024.1:0-71502 GCF_049340425.1 Undibacterium sp. JH2W
TGCTGGTAACGACACAGTGATCTTCGATAACATCAAAGATACACGCGCTGGTCTGACTATCTCCGACACAGTCGTAGGTGGTGCTGGTAACGACACACTCGTCATCGACGGCGACCTGACAGGTGCAGCACTGGGCGACCAAATCGCACTGGGCGCGTCTGAATGGACTAACGTATCCGGTTTCGAAACTATCCGTGTTGTTGGTACATCCAACAATGCTGGCGTAGCAGGTGCTGGTAACTACCGTCTGACATTGACAGATGCCCTGATTGCAGCCAACAACAACGGCGGCGTACTGGCGATTGTCAATGACAACGACACAGGCAACAACGGTGCAAACTCTGCAGACCTGACAGCAGGTACCGCAGTAGAAAGCGCGATCACCATCGACGCACGTACACTGAGCGCGACTAGCCGCTTCAGCTACAAAGGCGAAGAAGGTGCATCCCGCACAGCCGACCGTATCATCTTCACAGATGCGAACTTCAATGGTTCCCACGCGATTGACGGCGGTGCAGTTGACACAATCACCACCAACAACACACAAAAGAACGATGACATCATCGAACTGCGCAATGCAACAAACGCAGCTATCGGTGACTTCAACGGCATCAAAAACATCGGCAACATCGAACTGACCAACGACACAGCAGTAACTCAAGTGTCCCAAATCCAGTTGAATGATACGATCGTTGATGCATTGGTAGACAGCTTCCAGGCTGCCAACACAACAACCCACGTAGAACGTCTGACAATCCGTGCTATCGACAACACCAACGTTGCTAACGCAACAGTAGGCGTTTCCATCGATGCAGGCGCATTGACAGCACAATCTGCACTGGACGTCACACTGGGCCGTGGCGCCAACTTCCTGCAACTGGGCGCTGGTGCAGACCGCGTTGTGTTGTTGGGTAACTATGTTGCCGGTACTTACCTGACAACAGAAAATGGTGTGAACCTGAATGCACAATCCACAGCAACAGCAGTGGCACGTGTAGTGACAGACACCATCAACCTGGGTGCAGGTAACGATACACTGGTGACTTACGGCGCGATCAACCTGGCTGGTGCACAAATCTCTGGCGTAGAAAACATCACAGCAAACTCTGCTGTTGTGATCACTGCCAGCCAATACGCAGCCTTGATCGCAGCGCGTGCGGCACTGAACCTGTCTGGCCCTGTGTTGACTTTCTCTGGCGCAGGCCCGCATCAACTGACTATCGTTGATGACATCGCTGGTGCGAATAATATCGACCTGTCGTATATCTCCATCACCGGTGGTACGCTGGTGTATGACGTGACTTCGTCTTCCAATGCGACGGGTGGCAGCGTCAATAACATCACGACTTCCAATGCGATTACGGTGTCTGGCAACGGTGCCGCCATTGCAGGCACCATAGGTACCAGCCCGTCGAATGGCAATGGCCAGGCCACCAATGGTACTGCACTGACTGCAGGTGGAACCTTCAATGGCACAGCTGGCCTCAATGAAAATTTCACCGGCAATGTCGCTGCCCTGGTCGGTACTACCGTCAATGGTAACAATGCTGACTCTGACACTATCACCATCTCTGGTGGTGGTACGGTGAATATTGGTAGTGGTAATACCATCACCAATATCAAGACACTGACGTTGAACAGTACTGCTGCCAATGTGGTTTTCTTCACAGTAGCGAATTCTGGCATTACCACCATCAATGGCGGCTCAGGCGATGATTATGTTGATCTGGCGAATAGTGGCAACTCCATGCTGGCTGGCAATGTCAATCTGGGGGCAGGCAGCAATACCCTGGTCATGGAAGGCAAAACCTATACTGGCACCTATGTGGCTGGTTCGGGCACATCTGATACCTTGTACCTGTTCAATGGCAGCAATATCAGCGCGGCCAATGTCAGTGGTTTTGAAACCGTCAATATCAACAATAACGCGTCTGTCACCATGACAGCAGCACAGTTTGCTGGCTTTACTACCTTCACTGCTGCAGGGACAGAAACTGTCAATCTCACGACTGCAGGCACGGTCACAGCAAGTGCAAATGTGGAAAACTATGTACTGGGCAATGGCAGCAATACCTTTACCGCTGCAGCAGGCCTGGTTTCTGTCACCGGTGGTACGGGTAATGACACCATCAATGCCAGCTCAGCCATTATCACTGCTGCCGCTACCATCAATGGTGGTGCGGGTACGGATACCCTGAATGTCGGTGCTGTGACTGCAGCTCTCGACCTGTCTGCCAAAGTTAGCAATGTAGAAGTCATTAATGTCACTGGCGGCACCACCGCAGGCTGGACAGTGACGAATGAAAACGGCGCTGGCGTGACCCTGAACTTCACCAAGTCTGCCGCTAACGACATCAACAACATCACCCTGGGCTCAGGTGGCCAGACTCTCAATATTCTTGGCACGGGCACAGGGCGTACTACCATCACTGGCGGTTCTGGTGCGGATATCATCAATTTATCCACGACAGCAACCGGGGCGGATGCCATTGCGACTGGCTCGAACATCAATGCCATTGATACCGTCAATAACTTCAAGGCAGCAGGTGCAGACATTTTTGCTACGGGTGTTTTGCCAACTTCACTGTTTAGCCTGACTATTGCCAATGCCGACAGCAGTAGTCTGGCGGCAGCGATCGCTACAGCAGCAACTGCTGCAGGTGCGAGCCTGGCAAGTACGGGCCAGGCTTATACCATCGTCGTTAACAGCGGCACTGCGGCTGGCACCTATGTTTTTCAAAATTCCGGTAGTAATGTAACTTCAGTCGATGCGAGTGACTTTATCGCCAAGCTGGGTGGCACAATTGGTAGCATCTTGGCCAGTGATTTTGGTATTGCCAATGCAGTCGCCGTTACTGCGGGTGGTACCTTCAATGGCACATCTGGTGCGAATGACATCTTCATGTCCAGCATCCCCGGACTCAATGGTACGACCATTGCCGGTAATGCTGCAGACACTGACGTGTTGACCCTGACCACAGCGGGCACGGTCAGCATCAACAATGGCAGCACTGGCGGCACTCTCAGTAACCTCAAGGTTCTTAACCTGGCCAATGGTACCAATACCATCACCTACAATACGTCTGCGGGCTTCACCACCATCAATGGCGGCTCTGGCGATGATACCTTCATCCCCAATACAGCCTTGCTGCCTATTGTTGTGAATGGCGGCCTGGGCACCGACACTATCGTGCTGTCAGCAGCGTACGCTGCCACGGCTTCCGGCTCAGGTACTTTTGCTGCCAATGTCACCGGCTTTGAGAAATTGCGGCTTACCAGCGTCACCAATCAGAGCGTAGACTTGCAGACCCTGGGTAACTATAGCGACGTCACTTTCTCTGGTGCGAATGGACTGACACTGAGCAACTTGCCCAGCAATGGCAACATCACGCTGAATGGCTCGGGCACGGCCTTTACCATTTCCAATGCCGCCTTTGCCGGCGGTATCAATGATATCGTCAACCTGACACTGACAGATGCCAGTACTTCTGCAGTCGCTTTTGCCACCACTGGTATTACGGCATCCGGTGTCGAGACTTTCAATATCACAACCGTTGATGGCCAGGCCACACCGACAGGTTTTTTCAATGACACACTGACCATCCTCGGCAACTCGGTCAAGAACATCAATATCAGCGGCAATGCAGGCCTGACCATGCCAGCATCCAGTACCTCGCTGATTAACGTCGATGCCAGCGGCATTACCCTCGGCGGCTTTACCTGGACAGCCAATGCCCTGACAGGCACAGCAACTGTCAAAGGCAGTGCCACTGGTACCAATACCGTCAACATGAACTCTGCCACGGCTGGTGTTAACTACACGGGCGGTACAGGTAACGACAACGTGACAATTAACGGCACGGTTTCCAGCACGGCGGCATTGGGCAACGGTAATAATAGCCTGGCCCTGAATGGCGTGACCATCCTCGGCACTTATACCGCCGGGAATACTGGTACAGACAGCCTGGCGTTCTTCTCGGCCATACCGGATCTCAGTAATGCCACCATCACCGGTTTTGAAAACCTGACAGTCGTCAATAATGCCAACATCACCATGACTGCAGCGCAGATGGCGCAATTTACCGGCACCGTCAATGCTTCAGGAACCGAGACCATCAACCTGACGACCGCAGGTACGGTCACTGCCTTCAGTACCGTAGAAAAGTACAACCTGGCCAATGGTACCAATAACTTCACCTCTAACAACGTGGCTGTCAGCGTCATTGGTGGTACCGGTACGGATGTGTTCAACTTTACGGCCAACCAGATCGTCAACTTCCTGACCACCATTGATGGCGGTAATGGTATTGATGTCCTCAATGTCGGCACCACCACCACCCAGAACCTGGATTTCAGCACCAAGATCGCCAACGTCGAAATCATCAGCGTGGCGGGCAGTACAGGTACCGCCAGCGTCACCAACCAGGATGGCGCAGGGGTGACCTTGAACTATACGAAGAATACCGGCGACAACACCATTACCCTGGGTAGTGGCGGTCAGACCCTGAACTTGCTGGGCTCCAGCGTCTCTTCCACCACCATCACTGGCGGTGCTGCGGTAGATACCATCAACCTGCAGTTCTCAGGTTCCGGCTCTGAAACGCTGATAGAAACTGGTGCGAATATGTCGAACAAGACACAGGTCGACATCGTCGGCAACTTCAACTCTACAGGCACTGACTACTTCAAGACTGGTGTCAATGCGGCGAGTGTGGGGGCCTACATCATCGGTAATGCCGATACGTCTAACTACCTGGCCACCATTACTGCAGGCCTTTCCATCGTCCTCAACAACACTGGCCAGGCTTACCTGATCACGATACAGACAGGTACAGCAGCCGGCACCTATCTGTTCCAGAACACCGGTTCAGATACCAGCCAGTTCGATACTACCGACTTCTTTGTACAATTGACGGGTACGGTAGGTACTATTTCGACAGGCAATCTGATTGCATAAAGAAGGACATTCACCGGGCAGGTAATTCCAAACACTACCCGCTACTCTTGAAACGCCAGCTTTGCTGGCGTTTTTTATGACTGCCTCATCAATCCTGCTGTGCGGGGGAGAGGGGGAGTTGCGCAAGCGACTGCTTGAGTCTAGCCATCCTGTGTAGGTACTACGCCTTGGTGCTGACTATCGCAGAGCCGACACGTCGTCGCCAGTAATCGAAGCTGGAATAGGCAATTCTTCACGTAGGCAATAGTCGTACTGGCTTCACTTCTGCATTGCAGGAGGGGGCTTTGAGCGCTTGCCTGGAACAGATTTTAAAAAGTCCTTGAAATTGCAAATTTACTGTATTACTATATTAATACACTGATTGGCGGTGTATTAGCTGTGTATTGTTGGTGTATTGGTCATGCTCTTATTGTGAATAAGGCATGTCCACGCAAGCCATTTTAAAACAATGAAAGGTCGGACCATGGAGCATGAAACATGACGCCCCTGCACCCGCGCCAGTTGGGCGCAGAAATATTCCAGGTGGCGACGGGCAGTAGCGAACCGATTTACCGCCAGTTGATTGAACAATTACGACGCTTGCAGGCGGGTGGGCAGATTGCCGCTGGAGATGGCATGCCATCAGTGCGCGATGTTGCCAGCGAGCTGGGAGTCAACCCCATGACCGTATCCAAGGCCTATAGCATGCTTGAGGCTGAGGGCTTACTGGTGCGGCGTCGTGGCCTGGGCATGGAAGTGGCATCGCAGGCCAGCAGCAACTCTGACCTGGAATCCAGGCTGGAATTACTCAGACCCAGTCTGGAACGTATCGCCCTCGAAGCACGCCAGCTGGAATTGGATTCCAAGGCAGTCATCACACTCTTGACCAGTATTCTCAAAGGAAAATGAACATGCAAGCTCAGTTGAACGCACCTATACAAATTCAAGGATTGAGCAAATCCTTCAGCGGTCAAAGCGTATTGAAAAACCTGGACTGGCAGATTGCACCAGGCAGTATTGTTGGCCTGCTGGGGCGTAATGGTGCAGGTAAATCCACCTTGATAGAATGCTTATTGGGTTTGCGTGATCTCGATGCAGGCAGCAGCAGTTTATATGGCGAAGCCACTGGTCAGCTTAGCGCAGCCACCAAAGCCAGGATCGCCTATGTACCGCAACGCAGTGATGTATTTGAATGGCTGACTGCCCGGCAACTGCTGGCTTATTTCCAGCAGTTATACCCACGCTGGAATGAGGGCAAGGTGCAGTCTTTGATGCAGGCCTGGGATCTGCCGTACGACAAGGTCATCAATAAACTCTCGGTAGGACAAAAGCAGCGTCTGTCCATCATCCGTGCGCTGGCGCATGAGCCAGAATTGCTGATACTGGATGAACCAGTATCGAGTCTTGATCCTGCAGGTCGCCGTGATTTTTTGCGTGAATTGATAGACCGTGTCATCGACAAGCAAACCACCATCGTGTTTTCTACGCACATCTTGTCTGATCTGGAGAGAGTCGCCATGGATGTCGCTTTTCTCCACGAAGGACGCATCGTCCATCAACAGGCCCTGGATGACATGATGGATAACACGGTGCGCATCACTGCAACGCCAGCTGTGCTGCAGCAATTGCAGGCGGTAAAAATCCTGCGTCAGCCAGCACAAGCTGATGGCAAATTGCTGGCGCAATTCAGCGCCGAGCAATTGCAGCACTTGCAGGCGCGCCCGGATGTGCGGGTGGACAAACTGAGCCTGGAAGACTTGTTCATAGAAATGACACGTTGAAAATATCATGACATATCTGCCTGATCAACAATTCAAACGCGTTGCGAAAGAAAAAATATGAAAGCCATTATTTCCGTATGGATGCAGCCTGTCTATGCACGCATCAATACTGCTAGTTTAAAAGTGCTATACGCTTTGCTTGGCGTGGTCGCCTTGATACCTTTACTGGTAATGCTGCTTGCTGCTGGACAGAAATTAGAACTGATGCAAGTCTTGCTGGCATTGGTCATAGGTGTGGGATCTGTGCTGGCACTTGCGCTCTTGCTCTGGTTTATTTTGCTGGTGCCCAGTATTGCCTTGCAATACACGCCAAGCAATGCTGGTCTGGTGCCTGGCATGAAACCTCAGATGCAATTGGCTTTGGCCGTTCCGGTGTTATTGATCCCTGCCATTATTTCACTGGCCATCAGCTTCAAGTCGCCTGAATATTTCTTTATAAGCTGGTTGCTGGGAGTAGTCGTTTTTTTGATGTATTGCGCAACCCTGCGCAGTAAATGGGCAGCCCTGTTGATAGTATTGATGATGCAGTTGCCCATGCTGCTGGAAGATAAATTCAGCAGGATAGATCAATCGAGCTGGAACCAACCCATCTTGTTGTTGCTGGCCGGGCTGGGTTTGACTGCACTCGTCTTGCACTGGATTTTTGCTATCCACGGTGATCAGCATTTCAAGCGAGAAGAGAACTTTGCGGCGATGCAAAAAGTCATGAATGGCCAGGAGATGGGCACAAATCAGCAGATGTTGAATTTCGTCAATTTGTATGGTTTTTTGTTGCGCTTATGCCTGGAAAGAGTACGAAAGGCTCCAGATAAAGTTGGGCAATTAATTCCATTTTCTCTGGGCTGGCAGGCTTTTTGGTTGAGTAATTTTTTATCCGTCACTGTGATGAGCATGGGCTTGAGTATTTACTTCATACTGTTCATGGGGCAGTCTTCAAAGTTCGACGACAAAAACATGGTTTTGGCGTATTTTGCTGCCCTGGTGTCCTATATCATACTGCCACCCATCTATGTTTCCATCGCCCGCCATTCAGCGCAGCAACGCAGGCTTGAACAGGGTTTGCTCATGCTGGCTGCCAATCTGCCCTCTGCACAGGAGCAGAGCAAAATCATGCTGGGGTTTTTATTGCGCCAGTTCTTTGGTCTCTGGCTGATGACGGTCCTGGTGGTCGGGACAACAGTGCATTTTTCTCCGGCTTCGCAGTCCATGGCTGAAATGGTCTGGATCATTTGTTTTAGCCTCTTGCCCTTGAGTCTCATGAGTTTGACCAACTATGCGCGCATTAATTCTGTCTATCAGACTGCCATGCTGACGGCTTATGGAGTGCCATTCATACTGGGCCTGGCCTCACTGGGCCTGCACAAGTTAATGCCAGGTTTGCCGGTGTGGTTAATCTGTGGCTGGATTGTGACGGTCACCCTGGCGACTCTGGGCAGACGCTGGAAACAACTTATGCAAGTGAGTGCAGTGTTCCCGGCTGGTCGGGCCGCATAAAAGGGGACATCATGCGTGCCTTGATATTTTGCTGCAGTTTTTTCATCATTACCAGTATGCTGTTACAGCCAGGGCCATTGAGTGAGCAGCCAGTATCAGCACGCATGGACGCTGGTACTGTATGTAAGGCTGACTTCCTCAAATGCATGCAAGCGGGGCTCTGGCAAGGCCCGCGCTTGCTATGGTCATACTTTAGTATAGGGCACGGCAAGCCATAAATCGCCTATATTCTGTCCATTATCAGAGTTGAATATGTCGACTTAAGGATGTCAGAATGAATATGGTCATGCAAATGTGCTCACAAATAGCAAATTCAGCAAACTCAGCAAACAAAGAAGATGCTAGGAGCCTGAGTGCGATGGAACAGTATGAAAGACGTCGCCAGGTGGTGCGCGCGCATCAGCGTGGCGCCAAGAAAGTGCAGATCGCGCGTGAGCTGGGTCTCAGTTATACGGCAGTGTGCCTGATTATCACGCGCTACCTGAACCAGGGGGCTGATGCCATACTGCCGCACAAGCGTGGTCGCCGCACTGGCGAAGGGCGTGCCTTGAGCAGTGAACAGGAACAGCAAATACAAGAGATGATCCGTGACAAGAAGCCACGTCAGTTGCAACTGGAATTTTCAGACTGGAATCGCCCTGCAGTGGCCGAACTCATCAATAAACATCTGGGTGTGCGCATGCATATACGCTCAGTCACCAACTACCTGAAACGCTGGAATATTGTTGTGGAAAGGGCAGATCCCAGGCCGCAGCAGCATAAGGCAGAAGCACAGATGAGCGAGGTTGTCAGCGTCTCTACGCCAGTACCTGCATCCCTCAGTGTAGAGTAATCTCTATTACAATCGTGTCAGGCAGGCTGAGTGCAATTCTCAGTCTGCCTGACATGATTGTTCCTCTGCATCACGCGAATCGGCAGTTCTGTCCCACGAGACAAGCTTTCTAATCCATTCCCTTATACTATCTTGTTACTCAAGGCTAAAATGCCAAGTACAACTGAAGTAAAGGTATAAACCAAACTCTGCAGTTGTAGACGACGGTGTCTGCCTGATCCTGGTCGTCGCCACGTCCTGTTTGATTTATCTTCGGGTCTGCTGATTTGATTGCACTACGCTATTTGAAAAATACTTGTCTCTGCCACTTGCTGGCATTGCTGGTGTTATTACTCCCTCTGCTTGCGCAGGCTTCTGCCATGCGCAGCTTGCGCTTTCAACATGTGGGCCTGGAACAGGGCTTGCCTATGCAGTCTGTACAAACTATCGCACAGGACGCACAAGGATTCCTATGGATGGGTGGGCAGGCTGGCCTGGTCCGTTTTGATGGCTATCGTTTTACTCTCTACAAAAATAAGTCTGATGATATACACAGTCTCAATAATGACTGGATAAGACAGATTTATTTCGACCGCCAGGCCCGCATGTGGGTCATCACTGCTGCTGGTGGCCCGCATTTGTATGACAGGGTAAACGATCATTTTCAGCGCTTTATCATACCTGGCGGCACTGACTCGCAAGTACAAAATAGTGCCGTCAATGACATCATCGACGATGGACAAGAAGGTTTGTGGCTGGGCACTGAGAATAGCCTGGACCCCGCCAGCAATCGGTTGAGCAGTCTTAGGCATAGCAGTACCGATGGCAGCAGTGTCGCGCACGACGGCGTAATGGCCGTGCTGGAAGATAGCCAGGATCGCTTCTGGGTGGGTACCCTGGAAGGTTTGGACTTGCTGGACAGGGTGAGCATGAGATTTCGCCACTACCGTCATGATCCCGAAGACGCGGCCAGTCTGGGCAGCAATTTCGTGACTTTCCTTTTTGAATATAGTCAAAAAAACCTTTGGCTAGGCACGGGTGACGGGCTCAGTAAAATGCAAACGAACCAGCTGGGTCAAATCAGCTTTGGCAACTATGCGACTAATTCCACGGTCGACTGCATCATGGAAGATCAGGCCGGCAAACTATGGCTGAGCACAGATGCTGGAATAGCGCGTTTTGATCCTGTCAGCCAGCAATTTCGTTATTTCACGGGAAAAGATGGTCTGATTGATGGTGGATATTATTCCTCGTCCTGTTTTCGCGACGCGCAACATACTATGTATTTTGGTGGCCTGAATGGGTTGAGCTCCTTCCAGCCGGCTGAAATCCGCGAAAATGCCATTTCTCCCCCAGTCTTGATTACCGGTTTGCAAATCTTTAACCAGCCACAGGCAGCTGGCAAGACGGCAGAAGGATTCAGCTTGCAAGGACAAATCCGCGACAGTAAGGCCATCAGTTTGTCGTACCGGCATACGGTGTTTTCTCCGGAATTTTCCGCTCTGCATTTTGCTGATCCACAACGTAATCGCTATGCCTGTCAATTGCTGGGTTTTGACAAGGAAGGGGTCTATACCGATGCCAGCCGACGCTTTGCTACTTATACCAATCTTGACCCGGGTGAATACCTGTTTCGCGTCAAAGCGGCGAACAAAGATGGTATCTGGGATGAAACCGGCGCCCAGTTGCGCATCACGATCACGCCACCTTACTGGAAGACCTGGTGGTTCCGCGTCTTGCTGGCCTGCATTTTGTTCACTTTCTTGTGGATGGCTTATCGTTATCACCTGCACCAACTGCTACAACAAAAAAAACGGCTGGAAGTAGAGGTTGATAAAAGAACGGCGGAGATCGCTCAGCAAAAACAAGAGATAGAATTCAAAACTGACGAGTTGGAAAAAACCGTAGGCGTGCTGGCGCTGGCGAATAAACTGCAACTCGAACATCAAAGCGAACTGACGCGCTTCCTGGTGGTTGCCAGCCATGATTTGCGCCAGCCCATGCATGCACTGAATTTGTATCTGGAAGCCTTATCCATGGAAGAATTGACTGGCAGCTCCCTGGGTCTGCTATCCAAACTCAAGAAATGTGCGGGAACCATGGATGGCATGTTCCTCTCCCTGCTGGATTTGTCGCGTCTGGATGCCCAAATAGTAGAACCTAATGTCAGTGAATTCTCGTTGGCACTGTTGTTGAAAAAAATAGAACTGGAATTTGCTCCTCAGGCACAGGAAAAGTCACTCTACTTTACTGTTGCTGAGACCCAGGCCTGGGTCAACAGCGATAGTGATTTGCTGGAGCAGATTTTGCGCAACCTGGTTGCCAATGCCATACGCTATACCCATAGTGGCGGGATAGAACTCAGTTGCACAGTAGTGGGACAGCACCTGAATCTCACCGTCAGCGACACTGGCATAGGTATCTCCGTGCATCAGCAGGAAACCGTTTTCCAGGAATTTTTCCAGGCCAGTGTACACAGGCGTGACAGCAGCAAGGGACTGGGCATGGGCCTGGCCATCGTCAAAAGACTGTGCAATTTATTGAACATACCCATGGTACTGCACTCTGATCTCGGCAAAGGTAGCCAGTTCAGCTTATTGCTGAAGCAGTTGCAGGTGCCAGCAGATGCCGCTTCAGCACTTCATTTTGAGCATCAATATACAAGCCAGTTAAATGGCAAACGCGTCATCATCATTGATGACGACGACGCCATACTGCACGCCACGCAAAGCTGCTTGCTGCAGTGGCATTGTGGGGTCACGACAGGTCATAGCAGTGCTGAAGTGATCCATAAAATTGCTGATGGCATATGTATCCCGGACATTATTATTTGCGACTACCAGCTGGCTGGTAATGAAAATGGGTTGGAGGCAATCGCCAATTTACGTGACATGTTCAACCATGACATTCCCGCGCTTATCATCACTGGTGATATGCAAGTGGAAGAACGATTAAAAAATACCGGCGATGCTATGCACATACTCTACAAACCTGTGTCCATAGGGGTTTTGCAAACGACCCTGGGTCAGATGGTATTGGCGCAGCGTTTAACGCCGAAAGCCAGTGATGAGTCCCTTGACTGAAACAAATGTCAATTCAAATATAGATGATGGATGCCATGTACCCAATAATACTCGTGATTGAAGACCATCCCTTGTACCGGGACGCATTGATTGTCAGCATGGAGCGCATGCTCAAGAGCATGATCTTTGTGTCAGCCAACAGCGTGGAAGAAGTGCAGAAAAATTTCAAGGCTGGCGACAAAATAGATTTGCTGATGCTGGATCTGGGTTTGCCTGGCATACAAGGTGAGAAGGCCGTCAATTTTTTGAAAAAGCTCTATCCGGCAACACCTTTGCTGGTCTTGTCTGCCCAAGAAGAAAGGCGCGAAGTCAATGCCTGTCTGGCTGCCGGCGCCACTGCTTTTATTTCCAAGAGTGTCACCGTCGATGTGATTGCCGATGTGCTGACAAAAATACTGACCAGGCAAATGCTCGATAACAAGTGGATAGTACCCCGACAACGCATAGTCAAGGATACTGCCAGCAGCTTTGACCTTACTTCGCGTCAGCAGGAAATCCTGCTCTTGTTATGTCAGGGATATTCAAATAAAGAAATTGCCAGGCGACTCGATATCGTCGAATTGACTGTCAAGTCACATGTCTCGACCATCTTCAAGAGCCTGAATGTCATCAACCGCATACAGGCAGTGCAATTGGTCAGGCAAACGGGCATGCATTAAGAAGCTGTGTACGATCTTAAGCGTGAGCGAGGCTCATGCACTGCTCAAAATGCGCATGTACTTGAGTGCATTCCGTTTTTTTTCGCTGCGCTTATATATTGCCCTGAGTTTCATTGCCCTGAGTTTTACCCAGACCCTGCTGGAGTTCGCTACAGATCGCTACATATCGTCAACAGGTTCTAAGGCATTAACCCAGCCATTTCAATAAATCGCGCAAGCGTTGATCATTGCTGGCGGTATCGAATTCCTTGATACCCAATTGCTTGAGTACGGCCTTGCCTGCTTCATTGTCATTCAGTTGAGCCAACTCTTTTTTCAAGGACTGGACCTGAGCTGCCGTGATTTTTGGATGGGCGATCAAGGGTTGGTAAGGCTGGGCCTGACTGCTGTGGATGACCTTGTGTCCGGTCTTTTCCAGATTTTTGGCAACGCCAGAATACGAGGCTATGCCGCCCACGTCGGCGAGTTGATTATCCAGGTAAAACAACACAGCCCCCTGTTCTTTTGCATACTGGATTTTCTCCGCCGCCAGCTGGAAGCCATTGTGTGCCAGTTCAGCCGAGCAGAATTTCGACATATATGAAATTTTCTCAGGCAAGGCAATCCGCTTGCCCTTGACATCATTGATGTTTTTCAGGTTCGACGCCTTGGGTACGATGAGCAGGCACTGGCCATCTGGTTTGGAAGTGGAAACCAGCTGGTATTTGTAGTCGCGCACACCGCGCGCAGGGTAATCGCTGGGGCGGGCGATGACAAAATCCATCTTGCCAGCCTTCATGCCTTCTTCCAGTTGAGAAAACTCACGCGCTACGACCACAGTCACTTTCTTGCCCAGCGCCTTGCTCATGACATCGGCCAGGCCGGTATATTTATCGATGACTTGAGCGGCGTCCAGGCCACCGGACGTGCCCTCACTGACATACAGACTATAGTTGCCTTGTGCCTCAACCTGACTGGTCAAACCTGCCAGCAGACATGCAGCAATCGAAAGCATTTTTTTCATATCAAGATCCTGGAAAGCGGTTAATCATCCATCATTACAGGTCTTTTTTGCTCCTGTAACTGGATATTCGTATAGCCATCTGTACTACTGGAAAAATCAACTGTAATCCAGATAAGTGTTGATAGGCAATCCTTTTTAACATTCTTGATTTTATGGCCAGACTTTTTTGCATAGCTGCTTATCTATAAATTTCATGAAGAGTCTTGCCATAAATCTGCTATCTTTGATAGATAATGGCAATAAATATTGTCAATAAATGCGTTTGCAACAGGAGCGAAGATGAGACAAGTTTCCAACTATGCCCGCAGTTTGATGATGGCTATGCTCATCATCGGTCTGGGGCAGGGCCAGGCCCTGGCACAACAGGATGCCAGGACCCAGGTCGTGCAAAAAACCAAGGTGGTTTTCCAGGTCAGCGATGGTGACAGCCGCAAATGGGATCTGGCCCTGAATAATATAAAAAATGTCATCAAAGACATGGGTCGGGACAATATCGAAGTCGAGGTCGTCGCCTACGGCCCTGGCATAGACATGTTCAAATTCGAGTCGCCAGCCGCCAGCCGCATAGAAGAAGTCATCAAGATGGGGGCACACGTCGTGATCTGTGAAAACACCATGCGGGCGCAAAAAATTTCCAAAGCAGACATGCTGGAAAATCTGGGATATGTCGAAGCCGGGGTATCGCAACTGATCAAGCGGCAGCAGCAGGGCTATGCGTATATACGACCCTGAAACAGTCTGAGTCTGATAATAAACTATAGTGTGCGTTATAATTCTGCTTCAGGCTGGTATTAAAGTACGAGTTAAAGTGCGAGTACGGCTTAAAGGAATCTAAGCAGATTCCATTCGGAGGAACGACCTTCCCCACTTTGGGAATGAATGTCCGGGACGGCCCGGCTCTTTGCAAGGAGAGCTGCTATGGCTTGGATATGTTTGCTATTGGCCGGCATCTGTGAAGTTGTCTGGGCCTATTCCATGAAGCAATCGCAAGGCTTTACAAAACTGATCCCCTCTGTAATCACCATCGTTGGCATGCTTGTCAGTGTAGTTTTGCTGGCACTGGCCATGCGTACCCTGCCGCTGGGAACTGCCTACACCATGTGGACAGGCATAGGCGCAGTTGGTGCTTTCATCCTTGGCATTGTTTTTCTGGGCGAACCTTTGAACTTCGCCCGCGTGTGCTCTCTGATGCTGATAGTTTGCGGCCTCGTCTTTATGAAGATGTCGTCGACGCATTAGCGCGTCCAGATATCACTGTGCCTTCTGGCACACCGGGGACCAGGACAAAGGCTCAGGCCAGCTTCAAGGCTTCCAGCTTGGCCTGCGTCGCCTTGCAATCAAAATCCAGGATCTGATAATCAGCAACATCTGCCTGCACATAAGAGTCTTCTGCCAGGATTTGCAGTAGCTGCTCTTTCTCCATGCTCTGCACGGCGATGACGCCACCCAAGCCACTCTTTTTAGGGCCTGCGAACAGGAAGACACCTTCTTTCAAATAACGGCCTACCCATTCACCATGGGATTTGATATGAGCTTCAACTTGTGCCGGGTTTTTGCTATAGCTGACATTGAGTAAGTACATGATGTGTCCTTGTATAAAAAATGAGATATCGAATTGCTGCCAGCGTTTGAAACTGGCTGCTCATCTATGTCTGTCTTGTCGTGCTGAACAGATGTGGCTAGTATGCTTAACAGGATTAATTTGATAAAGTAGCAATAACTTGATACATTGCGAAGCCCCAGTGTTGAATCTGACGACGATTGCAGGCACCGGCATTGTCACAGTCGCTACTTACAATGAAAGTCACATGATCGTGTTAAACCTGATACGGAAAATTGCCTCTGTCCTGCTGTTACTGTGTTTTATCCTGCCCCTATCCAAGTGTTCCTTGAAAATGTCGCCGTCAGAGCAGACGCAAACACAATCCCAGACACAAACCCAGACACAAACCCAGACACAAACCCAGACACAAACCCAGACACAAACCCAGATACAAACCCAGATACAAACTCCGGCGCAGACTCAGTCTGCCAGTGAGAGCCAGGCCGTTCCGCCACCATTAGGCGAAGAGCGGGCTTTGTATGGCTATGAGATACTGAATGGGGCCTGGCGAGATGTTCTTGGCACCAATTTCATCGGCGGTTGCCTGAATATACTGGCGGTATTGACGGTATTTTTCTTGCCTTGTGGTTTATTGCTGGCAAAAGAAAAGCCACAAGCCATCATCACCCTGTTTGCCAGTATCTATGCAGCTTATGCCTTGTTCTTTTGGGTGTTCTGGTCGACTGAAATAAAAATTGGTGGGTTCCTGGCGATAAGCTGCTGGAGTAGTTTGTTTATCATCAGCCTGGTTGTGACGATGCGCTGGTTCATGCAATGGTGGCGGCATCGCAGCATCAGACAAACGATGAACGGATAGAGAAGTAGTGCGCCATCAGTACAGATATTTGCTGGCCCTGGCAGGCTGGTGGGCTGTGCAGCAAGCCAGGAAGAGCAGTAAGCCTGCCTGAGCCTGGATGCGCGGTCATGCGCATGACATAAATCTGGAATAAATTTCTGTCTGCTGATAGTAAAAGACAAGAAATTCCTATCCCATTTAATGACATTGCCATGAGCCCATCTGAAAACCGTCGCCACCAACGCGTGCAATTCTTTTTGGTCCCCCTCGGCACCCATGAAATACGCCCGGTCTGGGTATTCAACTCGCCTGACCACGCAGATGCCTTGCCAGCCTTGCTGGTCAATCTTAGCAATGGTGGCCTGCAAGTGCTAACCGAGCTGGAATCTGAGATGCCCAGCGGTCAGTATCAGCTTAGTTTTTTGCCAGATGAAGCCCAGCCCGATATGACACTGGCAGATTGCTACATACAATTACTGTGGACAGAACGCGAAGCTGGCATGCACACCAGATCAGGCTTTGCCTTTGTTGAGCAGATGCCGGCAGACTTGCAAGATTTGCTGACGCATGAAGATGCGGCAAAGCTGTTTTTGCGTTGCGTGATCATGCCGGTCAATGAGGTGCAGCAGAGTGGTCTGGAGATTGTTTGAGCTTGTTTGAAATTGTTCAAATATGCTTGTCCTTAAGGACGTCATTCCTGCGTGATGTTGGCAGGAATCCTGTGGCGTTTTGAGTGAACTTGTAGATGGATTCATCCTGCTTTGCACATCTTTTTTCAAATACATCCGTCTCTTATTGATTACCTCTTCCCGCGGATGAGACCAGGCCTTCGTCTTGTGGGGTGCGTTATGCGCCCCCTACTCATCAGCCCCATCAGCTAAAGCTTCTTCTCGCTTCTTCTTCGTCAAGCTGGACAAAGCCTTCTGATAAGAATACTTCAGCAATTCGCGCAAATACGCTTCTGGAAATTGCTCCACCGCGACGATGGTCACCCAGTGAAAGCGCCCCATATAACGTGCTGGCTTAACGCCTGGTGTATCCGTCAGTTCCAGAAAACGTTCAGGCGTGACCCGTATGCTGAAACGCCAGCGTTCTGGTTCGCTGGTCTTGAAATAGGCGAAAGATTTTTCGCCCACGCTATATGCCAGTACATTGCTCGGATCGGCATACAGTTTTTCTCGTGCACCGGCATAAGCGGCGCATAGTTTTTTGAGAGCAGCTAGTTTCATTTTAAGGAGGCGGTGAGCATGCAAATGGAATAATATAAGCGCTCAAGTGTATTGCAATTGCGATAATTTTGCTTGCGCTGCCGAAATGTAAAAAGAGGCGAGACTGGCCCACCTCCTTGGTCTGTTGAATTAACTGCGCAAGCCACGGTATTCCAGCACAGTAAAAGCCAGCACTACCAGCGCCTGCACACTGACAAAAACCAAGCCAGGTAAGCTGGGCTCAAACCAGACTTCCATCGTCAAGACACTGGCAATAAACCAGGCAAGGTTGCCGAGTATGATGATCCATGCCAGCAAGGCTGGCGGATTCTTTTCACGACCTGTGCGGCTGGTAAAACCCACCAGTGCAGCAACGGGGAACAGGCAGATGCCTGCCATGAATAAAAAATCCCTGGGCAAGTCCAGCAAGCCAGACAACAAGCCAGAGGTTGCGACCAGCAATAAGCCCATGACCAGACTGGTCAGGGCATCAAGGGCCAGCACGGTTCTCAAGGACAGGGCTGGTGCATGCAATTTGACAGCGCTAGATGCAGTTGACATGATGTATCTCCAAAAACGTTGAGGGGATTGCAGTTTCGCGCTACATTTGCCGCAAGTCGATTACCTCGCAGGTAATGGTAGTGATACGGGAAAGCAGAGATAATCCAGATTCAGACTTGCCATCGGGAGTAATCATTGACACATCTCACTTCTACTACTGCAGACCAGGCCGGGGCATCCGTTGGTACCCTGATACGCGAATGGCGCATGCAACGCAAATTGAGCCAGATGGAGCTGGCACTGGATATCGACATCTCGCCACGCCACCTGAGTTTTGTAGAGACTGGCCGCTCCCGCCCCAGCGCAGAACTCTTGATGAACATTGCCACCCAGCTTGATGTGCCCTTGCGCGCCCGCAATACCTGGCTGCTGGCAGCGGGTTATGCACCACGCTATAGTGAGCAGGGCCTGGATACGGCGCGCATGGCACATGTCAGGGCAGCGGTGCAACGATTATTGGATACCCATGCCCCCTATCCAGGTGTTGCGCTCGACAGACACTGGAATGTGGTCTTGCATAACCGTGCTGCAGAAAAACTCATGGCTTTGCTGCCACCAGAATTACTGACGCCAGCAATCAATATCTTCCGCGCCAGCCTGCATCCGCAAGGTTTTGCTGCCTATACCAGGAATTTTTCTGAATGGGGCAGTTATCTTTTGCAAGTGCTGCAAAGACTGATGTTGAACGCCCGCGATCAAAATATCATCACCCTGGCAGCAGAAGTGCATGCCTATCCCAATGTCATCGCCCTGAAACAGCAGACACCGGTCACGCAGGCGACAGAGCCTTCTCTGTTGATACCCTGCATCATGGAATTGCATGGACATGAGCTCTCCCTGTTCACCACCCTGACTACCTTCGGCAGCCCGCGTGACATTACCCTGCATGAACTATGCGTGGAATTATTTTATCCCGCCGATACGCAAACCGAAGTGTTTTTGAAGACCATGGGCAGGGCATAGCGCTGCCGTATGCGTAATCAGCCAGTTGTTGGTAAGATGCCTGTTCTCTTCATACTTAAGGACTAGCGTCATGTACAAACTGCATAGCCTCTGCCAGTCAGGAAACGCCTATAAGGTGGCATTTTTATTACGCGCCCTGAATCAGCCCTTCGAGCTGGCTTTTGTTGATATGTTCCAGGGCGTCACGCGCAGCAGTGACTGGCGCGAACAAGCCAATGAAATGGG
Source organism: Undibacterium sp. JH2W (assembly GCF_049340425.1). NCBI lineage: Bacteria > Pseudomonadati > Pseudomonadota > Betaproteobacteria > Burkholderiales > Oxalobacteraceae > Undibacterium > Undibacterium sp. JH2W. The sequence continues at coordinate 19,124 of NZ_JBMPOT010000024.1, forward strand.
GGAAGTGCCTATCCTCGAAGATGGCGAACGCAGACTGACACAGTCTGGTGTCATCCTCACTTACCTGGCTAATAAACACGGCGCTTTTGGCGGCAAGAATGAAGATGAAAAACTTGAAGTCTTGCGCTGGTTATTATTCGATAACCACAAGTTCACCAGCTATTTTGCCAGCTATCGTTTCAATAAATCCTTCGGCCCTGCAGCCCCCGATCCAGCCGTACAGGCCTGGTTGCTGGGCCGTATAGACAATGCCTTTACTATCGTCAACAAGCATCTGGCAAACCGCGCTTACATGGTTGGTGATGCACCGACGATTGCTGACTTTTCCCTGAGCGGCTATCTGTTTTACCCGGAAAACGAAAGCGACTATAAGCTGGAAGGCCGCTACCCGCATATCATCGCCTGGCTGGAACGCCTGCGCGGCTTGCCGGGCTGGGCCTTTCCCTACGATATTTTGCCGGGCGAGAGGATTATGCCTAAGTGGTAAATTCGTTTTGGCTTCGATGCAGCGATGAACTAACGCTAGTCATCAGGAAATTAGTAGATAAGCGTGGTTGCCTGCCATTCTGCATCGCTGCATAATGGATGTTTATGCTGCGACGTATTCTACTAATTAATTTCCAACCATGAAAAGACTCTTGCTGGCAGCCAGCCTGTTTGTGCTTGCCCAGCCTGTCTGTGTGCAGGCCGCCGCTGATAATAGTATTTCTGGCATCGATTTCCAAAAGATACTGCCCAAGAACGAAAGTGCTGAAAAAGCCCTCATCTCCCTGCGCAGCCTGGCAGAAAAGGGTAATGTCAAGGCGCAGAATTCCCTGGGTTTGCTGTATTTTGTTGGTGAAGAAGTTGACCAGGATTATGCTGAAGCCTTTAAATGGTTCAGCATGTCGGCTGCGCAAGGGAGTGCGCTGGGACAGGGTAACCTGGGTTTGCTGTATCTCGAAGGCAAAGGAGTGGCCCGGGATGACAAGCAGGCTGCAAGATGGATCAAAGAGTCTGCTGCTCAGGACAATGCCGCTGCCCAAGCCAATCTTGGCATGTTGTATCTGGAAGGGCGGGGCGTGGACAAGAATGTCGCCCATGCCTTGCTATGGACACGCAAGGCGGCTGCGCAAAAGAATGCAACAGCTTTGTTTACCCTGGCCAATATGATCAAGGCTGGTACGGGTACAGAGCAGCGATATAGCGAGGCCATGGCCAATTACCGCAAGGCGGCCGAGCTTGGCCATGCTGGCGCCCAATATGCGCTGGGACAAATGTATAAGTCAGGCCAGGGTGTGCGCCAGGATCATGGAGAAGCAATTTCCTGGTTCCGTCTGGCAGCAGAGCAGGGGGATGCTGCGGCTCAACTCAGTCTGGGCTATGCCTATGCAAAAGGCCTGGGTGTCATCAAGGATGGCGACGCTGCATTGCGCTGGTACAGGTTGGCCGCAGCCTCTGGCAACGCGGCTGCCCAGGCAAATCTGGGCGCGATTTATTTCAGTGGTGACGGTGTCCCGCAAAACCTGGTGGAAGCCTTGAAATGGTATCGCCTGGCAGCGAACAAGGGCGATGCCGATGCCCAGGCTAGCCTGGCTGGCATGTATGAACAAGGCAAGGGCGTACCGCAAAATGATGCTGAGGCGCTGCGTTTATATCGGCTGGCGGCTGCCCAGGAGCAAACCGCTGCCCAACTCAATCTGGCCTTGATGCTGATGGAAGGTAAAGGGGGTACCCGTGATGATGTGGAAGCCGTCAAATGGTTACGACTGGCAGCAGAAAAAGGCAATGTGCAGGCCCAATACAATCTCGGTGTTTTACTGGCGCAAGGCCAGGGTGTGCCCCAGGATTTTGAAGAAGCCGTTAAATGGAGCAAGCTGGCTGCCGAGAAAGGGCATGCGGGTGCGCAATTCAGCCTGGGGATGCGCTATAGCCAGGGCCAGGGTGTAGAACGTAATGATGAGTCTGCCGTGAAATGGCTGCAAAGGGCCGCAGATCAGGGACATGCCATGGCACAGAATAGCCTGGGCATGCGTTATGCCAAAGGGCTGGGGGTGGTGCCAGACCAGGCTGTCGCTTTCAAATGGTATGAAAAATCAGCCAGGCAAGGCAATAGCAATGCACTCAATAACCTGGGGCTGGCGTATGAGCAAGGCCTGCAAGCGCAGGGGGCCAAGCCAGATGTAGCCGCTGCCTACCTGTGGTTCACGACCGCAGCCAAGGCCGGGTTGGCCGAAGCACAAAAGAATAAAACCAGGCTGGGCAAGAAAATCAATAAACAGCAAATCAATAAAGCTGAGACGCAGGCAGAAGATTGCAAAAAACGCTTGTTCAAAGACTGCGTTTAAGCAGCGATGTGTGTACATCCAGAATGACAGGAGCAGGTGTGAAAGAATTTTTTGCTAGCAGTTTGGCAGCCAGCATGCTTGTGTTGACTCTGCAAGCACAGGCAGGTCCGGCTGATGAGGTGCTTGACAATAAAAAGACGGGCCCCACGATTACCATGGTGTCTAATGTGATGCCCGATATCAAGGACCTGGCTGACAAAGCTGCCGCCGGCGATGTCAAATCACAGCTCGCTTATGCCCGCATGTTTGCCAGTGGCCGGGGTATCAAACAGGATTTGACGCAAGCAGCCAAGTGGTACCAGTTGGCTGCAGAACAAGGTAATGGCGAAGCACAGGCTAGCCTGGGCTATCTCTATATCCATGGCCGGGGTGTAGAAAAAAACATAAACGAAGGTATCAAATGGTACATGCTGGGCGTGGCCCAGGCCAATAAAATGGCGCAAAACAATTTCGCCCACCAGTATCTGAATGGCCAGGGAGTAGAAAAAGATGTGCTGGAGGCGTTCAGGCTATTCAAGCTGTCAGCACAGCAGAACTATCCGCTGGGGCAAGCCAACCTTGCGTACATGTATGAGCGTGGCCTTGGGGTGGAACAGAATTATGCCGAGGCCGTGAAATGGTATGGCCTGGCTGCTGCACAAAAAAGCCCCGAGGGCCAAAATGGCATGGGCAATATGTATGCCTATGGCAGAGGGGTGGACCTTGACTTTGCCGAGGCAGTCAAATGGTACCGGCTGGCTGCACAGCAAGGTTTTTCACCGGCACAATTCAACTTGGCCTACCATTATTTCAAGGGAGATGGGATAGGCAAGGATGATATCCTGGCCGTCAAATGGTATAGCCTGGCTGCTGAGCAAGGTTTTGCCAGGGCACAGTACAACCTGGCTAACCATTACGCCAATGGACAAGGCACAGGCAAGGATATGGTGCAAGCGATCAAATGGTACACCCGTGCTGCTGAACAAGGGCATTCAGGAGCGCAAGCAACTTTGGGCATGCGTTATGAATTTGGTATGGATACTGCACCCGACCCTGTGCAAGCATTGAAATGGCTGACGTTGGCAGCAGAACAAGGCGTCGACCGGGCGCAAAATTATTTGGGCGAAAAATATTTGAAGGGCCGGAACGTCGCAAAAGACGCCGTGCTTGCGCTGAAATGGATACGTATGTCAGCAGAGCAAGGCTATGCGCCAGCACTATTGAATCTGGCAGAAATGTCAGAAAAAGGCGAGGGCATGGCGAGCGATCCTGAGCGCGCCTATATGTGGTACACACTGAGTGCCGATGCTAGCCTTGCCAGCGTAAGAGAACCAGCCCAAGCCCGGTTGCAGGCACTAGCAGACAAACTGTCTGCTGAAAAAATTGCCAGGGCCAATAGCCTGGCAGTCACTTGCAAAGCGCGTAATTTTAAAAATTGCATGTAGATGTACAGACGCAAGTCATGCAGGCACTGTGGTGGCGCTGGGGAGTTTGTTCCAGACTAAGGCCTGGGACCTTCATACCGCAATTCACGTGCTAGTTTGCTGCCTATGTGGCGGGCAAAAATCTGTTCCAGCGTACCATCGTCGGCCATGCTGTAGATAGCCTTTTTCAGCAAATCACGCCTGGTCTTGCTGACTCTTTCCCTGGAAACGATGAGGCCATGCACCAGGCTGTCTTGCGGTGTCCAGTCCAGCAACTGTACTTGTTTATTGATGTCTTCTTTTTTCAATAACGGTTCCCACACCGTGGGCAGGGCCATGATGGCGTCGACCCGGCGGGCGAAGAACAGTCGCAACAGGCTATCAAGGTCGGATGCTTCATAGACCCGTTTTTGTGCCCATAGTTTTTCCAGCCACTCATCAAACTGCGGGCCATGTTTAAAACTCTTGATGACGCCGACTTTCAAATTGGCATCGGCCAGAAAACCTGCCATGCTCAAGCCTTGGGCAGGCATGTCGCGGTGTAGCAAGACATAATTCCGGGTGGAAAAGTAGGGGATGAATTCAGCAAATTTTTCCCGCTCAGGAGTGGGTATGCCAGAGACTGACATGTCCAGGCTATTGTTTTTCAATTGGGTCCAGATACGCACCCGTGATTCCAGCACGGTATCAAACTGGCAGCCGCTGCGTCTGGATACCTCTTCAACCACATCCTTGTCTATACCCGCATAACTGCCATCGGCATTGTGGTAATACAGGGCACCCAGTTCATAATAAGCCAGCTGTATGCTGCCGCAGCCAGAGCTGGACTCGGCTGCGCAGGCAGGCATGCAGCTCAAGACCAGCATGAACAATACCAGTGCAATACGTTTCATTTGCACACCCCTTAGCCATCTTTTCTTCAGACTAGTGTCAGTATGCAAGTTGCGCAATAGTCGAAACGATAAGACTGGCTAGTCAACGCAATGTCCGGCGCATGGGGGCCCGGTAGATTTGTGCATGAGCAAAGATGTTTTCCAGTCTGTGTCTTTGACTTCACTCTGAGGCCGGGTCAATGTAATGGCTGCTTGTCGAGGATATTGCTTGTCTCGACAAGCAAAACCTCATTGCTAACAATTGTAAATTGGCTGGCAAATTAGCGTTGCAATACCTTGCTCACTGTCTGCATCACTGTCCGGTGAATTTGCTGCCAGGGTAGGGATGCCTGGTGGGCTTTAACTCTTCATGGTAATTCGGCGCACGGGTTTGCATGGTATGTGGGTTACCCAGGACAGTGGTGGTGGTCAGTGCGGCTTTATCTGTGCCCCAGCACGCCAGGGCAGAATTGCGGTTGCCATGCAGGTCTATGATGATGCGCCTGGCAATCTCGTCAGGCAGTTTTCCTGTAGGCGGTGCCGGGCGGGTCTTGGGTGGCACGACAATGGCATCGCCAGGTGCTATCCATAGATCAGCCAGCGAGATTTCCTGCACATAGGGGCGCCAGCGTGCCACACTGATGACCAGGGAACGATCATCCTGGGAGAAAAACACATGCGGGAAATCATGGAATTCCAGGTCGGTAGGATTGTGGGTCAGCAATTCACGCCGCCGCCGTCCACCTATATACGGTGACTGGTGACCTGCCCATTTGCCGTAAGTGTACTGGGCCATGATCATGCCCTCGTATTCAAAGCGCAGGCATTCACCACTTTTCAGCAAGGTCATGCCAAAAGCCTGTACGCTTTCTTTGGTGGCGGTGATGGACTCGTAATGGACTTCAGGCGTCTTGAAATCGAATTCGGTAATCTGATAGGGGTGACCATCATTGGGGATGGTCTTGGGCTGGTGGCTGATGCCCTTGTATTTGACACCCCGGTCAAGGTCGGGATTATCCCTGGCAATGCTGATTTCCTCGCCGAAACGCTGACGCAATTGTCTGCCATGGCCATGGTCGTTATACAGGTAGGGATATTCCCTGGGCAGCAAGTCTATATAGGGGCCGTCTTCTATGAAGATGGGTGCATCGAAGGCTTCGTTGCTCACGGTGCTACTCCTTGTGTTGAACCAGTATCGATTAATTGTGTAGCGTATCTTATCTTGTTATTCAGCCAAGATGCGAAAAGCGTGGGTGATTGCTGCATGCCAGCCTCAAGACTGCCATGCAGCAACATGCCCGGTGTTTATAGATCCGGTTTTATACTACTTCTGCTGTTTCCAGCTTGGGCAGGGTATTTGGTTGCAGGTATTCTGCTTCCAGTTTTTTGCCACGTACTGCCAGGTAGACGCCCCTGAAATCATCGAAACTGAATGGCGGCTTGGTTTCATCGACGAAGCGGAACACGGCCTTGGCCTTGTAAGGTACATCAAGGGTGGCAGAAGACACCACACCCTTGGCAAATACGACGGAATTGGGTGGCACGACCGCGCTCATTTCCATGGTAAAGGTCTTGGTTTCACTATGGCCAGTGGCAAAGGAGATTGCACCGGTATAGGAAAAGCTGAATTCCTTGCCCATTTCAGCGATGCCAACCCCACCCTTGACCGAGATCTTGAAACCCACGGAAAAAGAATGGGTATGCGTGAATGTAGTGGAGTCAGTGTGGCTGGCTTGCCAGGTTTGGCGGCAAGTCTGGGCGATACTGGAGTTATTCCTGAGTTCCAGCCATTCCACTGCATCAACGCTGGAGAGATTGCCTTCTTTCATGTCGATAGAGATATTCGACAATTCCACTTCCTTGACGGCTTCCATCATGACAAAGCCCAGGCTGTCTACGTCTGAACCTGCCCTGCCAAAAATACCCAGCAGCGTGCCAGTGCGTGATAAATCGATCTGGCTGTTACGCCAGTTGCCAGACTTCATGCTGTTACCAAAGTTGGTGTGCAATTCTATCCAGCCACAGCGTCCGCCACGATAACCACTGGTGCCCAGTTTGGCGGATTTGATATATTCCCCATCCTGCAGCTCCATAGCGTGATGCTCGCCATCCTCGGTACCAACCAGATAACCCTGCCGGGGATTTTCACGGAAATACACTTTAATACCGCGTATGGTTTGACCGGTTTCCCAGGTCTCGATTTTACTGATCGCGCTTTTGTTATTACTGACGATTCTGTAAGGCCTGCCGCTAGGTCCACCCTGTGTTTCTGTGTCAAAAATGAGATCGTCCCATGTATGCATGATATTTCCTTTTAGCGTTGATAAAGCCGGATTTGATTGTTAAACGTATAATGTGCAATTGCCAAGAAATTATCAGGCTTGTCTCTTTTGCACGCTGGTACAGCTTGGCATCAGTGCAGGATCAGTTTGGTATCAGTTTGATGATTGTTTTTGAGCACTTACTTGCTGCCAATAAAGACGGCAGTAGTGGGTAGTGATATGCAAGGCAGACAGAGTCCAGTTCAGGATGAATTTCACCAGCAGGAGCAAGATGCTTGTGCTTAACAATGGGAAAGCAGGGCAAAGATGATGAACACCAGATCTGCACCCGCATCTGCACTCGCTTCAGGCTATGGTGTCGGGCCAGACCTGAGCCACGTCCCTCTGGATGGGCGCATTTTGCTCAATGCTGGCAAACTCAAGGGCTTGCGCAAGGAGCGTGGTATTAGCCAGGAATCCCTGGCCGAACTATGCTTCAGCCAGCAACTCTGCGTGTCGATTGCCTCCATCAAACGGGCGGAGATGGGCAAGCCGGTGTTGTATCGCACGGCGCGTCACTTGGCGAATGTCTTTGACGTGCAGCTAGGCGAACTGGCTGTCGTGGCTGCCGTGGCTGATACGGCTGAGCGGCCAGCAGTGCCCGGCCATACTGAGATGTCCATGCAGCTGCCTGGTGTATATGCTTTGTCCATGGATTTGGACCGCTATGTGCTTGAACTACGTTTCCATCTGCGTGTGCCGGGCGACGATGCCAGTCATTTGCAGTTGGCAATGCAATTAATCAATGAATTTGGTGGCGTGGTCGTGCAACAGACAGATAGTCAGATGTGCGTGCATTTTGGTTTCCCCAAGGCTTACCGCAGTGATGGCGAACGTGCTCTGCAATGTGCATTTGCTTTGCTGCAAGCGGCTTGTGTCCAGCCTGGTCATTCCTTGTTCCTGGGTCTGGCACTAGGAGGAACGGGCAGCGAAAAATCGTCTATGCTGGTTGGCAATAACACCGTGCCAGAGGCAGATGCCTCCATCACTATTTATGTGGCCCACGGCCTGGTCACTCAACTGGCAGCACGCTTTGATTTTGCCGGCCCCAGTGTGCCTTATGCTGCTTATCAGCAATGTCAGGGGCAGCGGGCTCTGACTACTGCGACCCAGGACCTGCTGGTGGGGCGGACGATAGAAGTCTCGCAATTCAAGGCCGTCATAGAAACCACGCATGAATGCCAGGATACCCACATCGTTTATTTGCGTGGCATGGCTGGCATAGGAAAAACACGCTTGCTGCTGGAATTTGCCGACCTGGCCCGCCAGGCCGGGTTTGCCTGCCATCATGCCGAAGTGCATGACTTTGGTATGGAAAACTGGCAGGCACCCTTGACGCAGTTGCTGTGCAGCTTGCTTCATATAGCAGGCGTATACCGGTGCCGGCGCCAGGACCAGGCCTTGCAACAGGCACTCAAGCTGGCCCTGCAAGCATCCGCACTGCCTGAAGAGAGCAAGTCGTTTTTACTCATTCTGGCAGGTGGTGCTGTTGATAGCCGCGCCATGCGCCAATATACTGCCATGAGCGTGGAAGAGCGCCATCTTGCCACCATACAGGCCTTGCGCCTGCTGCTGTTGCAGCAAGCCTTGCGTCAACCCCTGCTGATCTCGATTGAAGACTTGCACTGGGCCGATGCGCATTTTCTCCACGTGCTGGCAGAGCTGGTGGCGGCCAGTGATGAGGCGGCGATAGTCTGGGTACTCAGTTCCAGGCCCGAGCGAGATCCCCTGGAGAATAACTTGCTGCCTCACTGGACCAGGGCACTCAGCGTGCTTGACCTGGCCCCCTTGCGTACTCGTGACGCCATGCTGCTGGCAGAAAAGCATGCTGGGGTGGAGGCGGCTTATCGTGCCCTGTGTGTCGACAAGGCACAGGGCAATCCGCTCTACCTGACCCAGTTGCTGGCCAGCCCGGAGCAAAGCCTGCCGGACAGTCTCAGGCATTTGATACAGGCGCGCATAGACAGGTTGCCCGCGGCTGATCAGCAAGCCTTGTATCTGGCGGCTGTCGTCGGCAGGCAATTTGAATTGACGATATTACGCAAAGTGCTGGGGCAGGCGGATTATCTGCCGCAGGGCATGGTCTTCCAGAGCCTGCTGCGCGAAACCCAGATTGGCGTGTATGTCTTCGTGCATGACCTGGTGATGCGCAGCATCTATGAAAGCATACCGCCAGCGCAACGTGAGAGCCTGCATTACCGTATCGCGCTCGCCTATAGCAAGCTGGACTTGCTGCTGCATGCACAGCACTTGTTGCGCGCCCATCATCCCGCCGCTTTCGATGCCTTGTTGGCTGCCATACGCGACAGCTTGCACCACTATCAATATGAAAATGCGCTGGAACTGGCACAGCAATGTGAACAATTTCCTGACCAGGCGGATAGCAGTTTTACGCTGGCCTTACTGTCTGGCCATGCCCGTGCAGGCTGTGGCCAGAATGAAGCGGCACGCCTGCATTTCCAGCGTGCCATGATGCTGGCGCAGACACCCGGGCAAAAACTGGACGTGGCCCTGGGCCTGGCCCCGGTGCTCAATACCCTGGATAGCCTGGATGAAGAAGAGCAGCTCATCAATATCAGCCTGCCACTGGCCAGACAGCAAGAGGCTGATGCTGCCGTGGCACTCTTGCTTTACCTCAAAGGCAATATTTATTTTCCGCGCGGTGACTACCAGCGTTGCCGCAATTACCAGGAAGAAGCATTGCACTATGCCCGCCAGAGCCACATCGTGGAAACCGAAGCCCGCGCCATCAGTGGCATAGGTGATTCCTTGTATGCTGAAGGGCGCATGCAGGATGCCCATGCCGTATTTGAACAATGTGTGCAGCTTTGCCGGCAACACCAGTTATTGCATGTGGAGGCGGCCAATCTTAGTGCGCGCGCTTCCACTTCCATTTACCTGGGGCAACCGCGCCGTGCCTTGCAGGATGCCATCGATGCCACAGCACTGGCGCGCAAGGCTGGCAGCCTCAGGACGGAAGTATTTTCCAGGCTGACAGCCTCCTGGGTGCTGGTGGCCACGGCACAAACTGCTGCGGCCAGGGTAGAGCTGGATTTCATTCTCAGCACAGCGCGCCGCATGGGTGCCCGGCGCTTCGAAGCCATCGCCCTGGAGGGATGCGCGCGCCTGGCTTTTCATGAAGGTGAGCAAGATAGCGCACGGGCTTTCATCACAGAAGCCGTTGCCCTGGTGGAGCGCCATCATTTGCAACGCTTTATCGGCCCCTGGGTGTGGGGTAGTTATGCCCTCATCAGTGAAGACTTGCAGCTAAGCCAGCAGGCAATGGCGCAAGCGAGCTTGCAGCTGGACCAGAATTGCCTGGCTCACAATGGCTTGCGCTATCATCTCGCTGCTGCAGAATTGAGTTTGCTGGCGGGCGATTTCAGTGGTGCACAAGATCATGCCCAAAAGATGGGGCAGTTTGCCAGCACTGCCTGCGCCTGGGTCAGCCATCACCAGACCTTGATAACTGTACTGGCTGCGGCCCTGCAAAGTTCTGAGGCGCATGCCAGTCTGGCCTGGCAAGAGATGCAGGACCAGGCCAGCCAGCTAGGCTATGTGATGACCATGCCCAGGCTGGCACGCCATCTGGAGAAAATTGGCGGGGGCTGCTTATGCTGATGAGCATGCAGTCTCAACGCACTGTGTACAGCTTGCCGCTTTCTGCCCCCTCCACACTGCGGGCATAGGCCAGCGCAACGCGCTGTGATGATACAGGCTCAAAACCACGGAACAAGCTGCCCAGCGCTGCTACCGATTCTTCCAGCAAGCCAGGGCTGACGACATTGATACGCAAGCCACGTGGCAATTCTATGGCAGCACCACGGACAAAACCTTCCAGCGCAGCATTCACCATGGCGGCACTGGCACCTGAACGTATAGGCATTTCACCGACCACGCCGCTGGTCAGGGTGATAGAGCCGCCATCATGCAGATAGGGCTGGGCGATTTGCGCGACATTCACCTGGCCCATGAGCTTGCTATTGAGACCGATATGGAAATGCTCTTCTTCCATCTCGGCCAGTGCCGCAAAATGCACGCTGCCTGCGGCCACCACGACGCCATCTACCTTGCCGGTGCGGGCAAACAGTTCACGTATTTGTGCGCTATTGCTGATATCGAGCTGGATATCGCCGCTGGTCTTGCCCACGCGGATAATGTCATGACGGCTACCCAGTTCATTACTGATGGCGCTGCCTACTGTGCCGTTGGCACCGATGATGATGAGTTTCATGTTATTTCCTCGTTTGGGTTTGTTTGACTTATGTCCAAGGCATATGCCATGAAATTAAGTATCGCTTAATTTTTAATATAGATAAATATCCAGAAAATGCATATATTGCTAACTGATGATTAGTAATTGGGTATGTTGATGGATAAATTACGCAGCATGGAAGTCTTTGTCGCCGTCGTAGATGCTGGCAGTTTTACCGCTGCCGCAGCACAGTGCGAGATATCACCCGTCATGGTGGGCAAACACATACAGTTTTTGGAAAGCCTGCTGGGCGCACGCCTGCTGACGCGCACCACCCGTCGCCAGAGCCTGACCGAACTGGGTTTGCAATATGCAGAGCAATGCAAGGGCATACTGGCACAGATCAGCGAAGCAGAATCCGGTGCAGCCAGGATGCGTGGCGGTGCCCGCGGGGTATTGAAGATCACTTCACCGGTGACCTTTGGCAGCGAATTGCTGGCACCGGCCATGGTTGATTACCTGGCGCAATATCCAGAAATGCGCGCCGACCTGCACATGAATGACCGCCTGGTGGACCTGGTGGAAGACGGCTTTGATGCCGCCATACGCATAGGTCAGCTGGAAGACTCCACCCTGGTTGCACGCCCCCTGCAACCCTACAGCATGATGATCTGTGCTGCCCCAGCCTATCTGAAACGCAAGGGCGTGCCGCACACACCGTCGGATTTGACAGAGCACGAATGCCTGGATTTTTTACACTGGAATAAACATGTGCGCTGGCGCTTGACGGAAGAGGTCACAGAAATCCCCGTCAGCCGCTTGCGCTCGAATAATGGACAGGCCCTGAAAAGCGCTGCCGTGGCTGGTTTTGGCATTGTCATGCAATCAGAATTACTGCTCGCCAGCGAAGTCGCTGCCGGTCGCCTGGTCCCCCTGATGAAAGACTACCTGCCTGCACCACGCCCCATGCATTTACTGTATCCGCGTGACAGACAACCCACGCCCAAGCTGTCGACGTTTATAGAATTCATGATGGGCAGGTTTGGTTTGAAAGCTAAGGGGGAAATCCACTGATCAGGCCGGGTCATGCCTGCTGGATAAGATAAACAAACAGGCCAGACTGAGCAATGAACCCGCGACAAAACCAGACAAATGTCCTGCCTTGATATTCCCTATGGCATGCACATCCAGCGCCACTTGTATGGCGACTATCAATCCTGCAAACCAGCTCAGCCTTCCTCGCGGCAGCAAGATGAACACGCCAGCGCACAAGGCCATCAAGGCTTGCGATGCGCCATCCGTGACCAGGTTGGGGTAAGCCCAGACACTGGCTATCTGGCCCGCCAGGCCGCCGACCAGGTAGATAAGCAGCAGCACTCGCCAGCCATGTTTATGGTCAATGGCGGACGCCAGTATCAATATGCACATGGCATTGAACAGCATATGCAGAAAATGCACATGCAGGAATTGCGAGACCAGCAAACGCCACCATTCATGGCTGACAAATAACTCCCCGGTCACCGCTCCCAACTGCGGCAGACTGGCCGACTTTTGCGATGCGAACAGTGAATGTCCGAAATACAGGGCAGAGATAATCCAGCCCGTCAAAATCAATACGAAGATGAGTATTGCTGCTGGTGATCTGAAGAATATATTTTTCTGCTGCATGTTGACCTTGTTCATGAACTTCATTGTCCTATTGGCTGGAGACCACTACGTGCCTGCGAATTGGTCCGGTAAGCCCCATGCCAGTGTCTGGAAATATTTAAAAATTGTGAATCTGATTGTTTGTTTCTCACGTAATAAGACTAACCGTGAATTCATCTCGAAACCTGTACACGATGAAAATGAGACTCAAGCGGCCTGTTTTTTGCTTATGTAAAAACAAAGTATCCAGCGTTTATTTTTCTTGAAAATATAACGGTCTAGATTAAATCAGTATAAAAATAATATCAATGGGGCAATAATGCAAAGAACAAAAGTCAGTAGCGCGGTGTTTGCCTGCTTTGGCCTCTTGCTGATGCAAAGCGGTCAGTCTGCACAAGCGCAGCAAGTTGCGACTGTCAATGAAGCAGAAAAAATCGCCACGGTGCAAGTCCTGGGTAATTACGATAATGCAGTTGGCACCAGCAATGCTGCCAGCCAGGGTTCTGTGACCTCCAATCTGGTCAGCAACCGGCCTGCCTTGCGCACGGGTGAGTTGCTGGAATTCGTGCCCGGCATGATCGTCACCCAGCATAGCGGTGATGGCAAGGCCAACCAGTATTTCTTGCGCGGCTTTAATCTGGATCATGGCACTGACTTTGCGAGCTTCGTTGATGGTATGCCGGTCAATATGCGCTCCCATGCGCACGGTCAGGGATATTCTGACCTGAACTTTCTCATGCCTGAACTGGTGCAACGCATCGATTACAAGAAGGGGACCTATTTTGCTGACGAGGGTGACTTTGCATCTGCAGGTGCGGCACACCTGCGTTTGACTAACACGCTGCCAACTGGTATCGCCAGCCTGTCTTTGGGGCCTTATGGCTACCAGCGTGCTGTGCTGGCCAATTCCATGACAGTGGCAAACGGCAACTTGCTGTATGGCCTTGAAGTCAATCGCAATGACGGCCCCTGGGTCACTCCTGAGCATGTGCGCAAATACAGCGCCGTCCTGCGCTATAGCCAGGGTAGTGCAGATGATGGCTATAGCCTGACGGCAATGGCCTACAAGAATCAATGGAATTCCACCGACCAGATACCGTTGCGGGCAGTGCAGTCTGGCCAGATCAGCCGCTATGGCGCGATAGATCCCACGGATGGCGGGCAAAGTTCACGCTACAGCCTGTCGTATGCGATGAAAAAACGCAATCAGGATGGTGTGTTTGAAATGGATGCCTATGCCTTGCAATCCAGCCTGGACCTGTACAGCAATTTCACTTACTTCCTGGCCAGGCCCGATACCGGCGACCAGTTCAGTCAAAGTGAAAAACGCCAGATGCTGGGCATGAACATCAGCCAGACCTGGCCTGTGACTATCGCTGATCTGGAAATGCATAACAAGATAGGCTTGCAACTCCGTTACGATAAAATGTCGCCTGTGGGCATCTATAACACGGTCGCGCAGCAACGCATATCCACCATACGTGAGGACAGCGTCAAGGAAGCCAGTGCAGGCTTTTATGCAGAAAATGCCATACAGTGGTTACCCAAATTCCGCAGCATAGCCGGTCTGCGCTATGACGCTTACCGTTTCGATGTCAATAGCAGCATAGCGGGCAATTCAGGCCAGGTCAGCGATCATATAGTCTCGCCCAAGTTGTCGCTGATCTTTGGACCCTGGGATAAGACCGAGTATTTCATCAACTATGGTACAGGCTTTCACAGCAATGATGCACGCGGCACTACGCAAACGCGTTTGCCCGACGGTGGTGCATCCACACCTGTGACCCCGCTGGTAAAAACCAGGGGGGCAGAACTGGGTATGCGCACTGAAATCATCCCCGGCCTGCAAAGCTCCCTTGCTTTGTGGCGGCTGGATATCGCTTCTGAATTATTGTTTGTTGGCGATGCTGGTGAGACCGAACCCAGTCGTGCCAGCCGCCGTACCGGCATAGAATGGAATAACCATTACACGGCGGCCCCATGGTTATTGTTTGACCTCGACCTGGCAGCATCGCGTGCGCGCTATACCCAGAATGATGTGGTGGGCAATTACATCCCCGGTTCCATTGATAAAGTAGCGTCCTTCGGCGTGACCATGAGCGATATGGGCCGCTGGTATGGTGGTTTTGAATTGCGTTATTTTGGCCCGCGCCCATTAATAGAAGACAATAGCGTGCGTTCTTCTTCAACCACCCTGGCCTATGCCCGCCTGGGTTACAAGATCAATGCCAGCACCAAGCTGACCATGGATGTATTTAACCTGTTCAACAAGCAGGCCAGCGATATTGATTATTATTACCAGTCACGCCTGTCGCGTGAAAGTATGGATGGCATCAATGGCATCCATTTTCATCCGGTTGAACCGCGTTCTCTCAGGCTGACGCTAACGCATCATTTCTGACGAAAACCCGCTTTTCACATCATTTGCCCGGATACTTGATCAAACCAGCAACTCAGCGCCAAGGGAAAGCTGTTTTTGTGCGTTGCACATAAGAAAGCATTTGCTTTTTTTTGCTCCTTATTTGATTATATGCGCAAATAGTATTATTTGAGTTTGCTCAACATGGAATCTGTTTATCCATGCTCAAAAGGTGCTTCTGCTAGTCAGACCAAGGTCGGCGCAGAATGTAGTATCTCATTGGAAAGTTTCAGCCTCATGTCTATCCAGATTAAAAAATCCGGTCTTTTGCGTCGTGCGCCAGAGAATTTTTTGGATGCACCTTTGCGCCAGGCAATCACTGAGCAAGGCTTGAATGATGAAAGGCGCGGTTTCTTGCGCAAGAGCTTTGCTGCCGCCACTGCTGCCCTGGCAACTGGCGCGGCAATGGCTAAACCGGCAACTGCACCAGAAGGCGACG
The DNA here is from genome assembly GCF_049340425.1 of Undibacterium sp. JH2W. Lineage (NCBI taxonomy): Bacteria > Pseudomonadati > Pseudomonadota > Betaproteobacteria > Burkholderiales > Oxalobacteraceae > Undibacterium > Undibacterium sp. JH2W. The sequence goes on from NZ_JBMPOT010000024.1 coordinate 34,747, forward strand.
GTGACCCGCTAATCCTGAATTTGCAAGACCATGCCAAGACCCTGGGTAACCCGGTGGTCATGCAGGGCTATGGCCAGCCATCCAGGTTTGAAGCCAATTTGCAGCGCCGCCAGTCACCGGGTTTGACACGAGTGCCGCAGGCTTCGGTCTCCTTCGCCCCCTTGCAGGGCTTCTTCGGCATCATCACCCCGAATGGCCTGCATTTTGAACGCCATCATCAGGGCTGGATAGATATAGACCCGCAGCAGCACCGCTTCATGATCAATGGCTTGGTGCGCGAAGCCAAGGTGTATACCATGGATGACCTCATGCGCCTGCCTTCAGTCTCGCGCATGCACTTCATAGAATGCGGTGCCAATAGTGCCACTGAATGGGGTAATGTCGCCGTGCCTACCGTGCAATACACCCATGGCATGCTGAGCTGCTGTGAATACACAGGCGTGCCCTTATCCGTCCTGCTCGATGATTGCGGCATAGACCGCAAGAAAGCCAAATTTGTGCTGGCCGAAGGTGGTGATGGTTCGGCCATGACACGCACCATCGACATTGCCCGCGCCATGGATGACGTCATCGTTGCCTATGCCATGAATGGTGAAATGCTGCGACCAGAGAATGGTTATCCGCTGCGCCTGGTCGTGCCTGGTGTGCAGGGGGTGTCCTGGGTCAAATGGTTGCGCCGCATAGAAGTGGGTGACCAGCCCTGGGCAACCAAGGACGAGGCGATACATTACATAGACCTGCAACCCAGCGGCTTGCACAGGCAATATACCTCAGTACAGGAATGCAAGTCCGTCATCACCACGCCGTCAGGTGGGCAGATGCTGCTGGAAAAAGGTTTTCATAACATCACAGGCCTCGCATGGTCGGGGCGTGGCAAGATCAAACGCGTAGATGTCTCTGCCGACGGTGGCCGTAGCTGGCGCACCGCCAGGCTGGAAGGGCCAGTACTGGGCAAATGTCTGACCCGCTTCAACATAGACTGGAACTGGGATGGCGGGCCAGCGATACTGCAATCGCGTGCGATAGATGAAACCGGCTATGTACAACCCAAAATCAACCAACTGCGCGAAGTACGCGGCACGAAGTCGATTTATCACAATAATGCCATCCAGTCCTGGAAAATCAATGAAGATGGCGAGGTCAGCAATGTACAAGTGGCTTAAAATTCGCAAGTCTTTATCTGTCCTTGTGCTGGTTGGTTTCAGTCTTGCCGCCAGTGCCGCAGACTATACCAACATAGGCCGTGCGGCGACCCCCAGGGAAGTAGCTGCCTGGGACATCGATGTACGCCCCGACTTCAAGGGTTTGCCTAAAGGGCGTGGCAGCGTAGACCAGGGCCAGCAAGTCTGGGATGGCAAGTGCGCCTCTTGCCACGGTACCTTTGGCGAATCCAACCAGGTCTTCACACCCATCGTCGGCGGCACGACCAAGGACGATGTCAAGAATGGCCGCGTTGCCGCATTGACAGGCAATAGCCAGCCTCAGCGCACGACCCTGATGAAGGTGGCGACAGTCTCCACACTCTGGGATTACATCAACCGCGCCATGCCCTGGAATGCGCCCAAGACCCTGACCACGGATGAAGTGTATGCAGTCACCGCTTATATCCTGAATCTGGGTGGCGTAGTCGCTGATGACTTTACGATGTCGGATGAGAATATCGCCGAAGTACAAAAACGCATGCCTAACCGTGATGGCATGACAGAGAAGCATGGCTTGTGGCAAACCACAGGCAAGCCAGACGTGAAGAACACTGCCTGCATGAAAGATTGCCTGAAAGAAGTCAGGATCACTTCTGAATTACCTGCTTTCGCCCGCAATGCCAATGGCAACCCGGTAGAGCAAAACCGCAATATCGGTGCTGTGCGCGGCATTGATTTGAATAAGGCCGCCGTGGTCAAAGTCAGTGCCCCAGCCGCGGAAGAGGGCTTGAAGCTGGCCAAGCAATATGCCTGCACTGCCTGCCATGGCATGAAGGACAAAGTGGTAGGCCCAGGCTTTGCCCAGATCGCTGCAAAATACAAGGGCGATGCCAGTGCTGAAGCTAATCTGAGCAAAAAAATCAAGGCGGGCGGCAGTGGTGCCTGGGGCGATATCCCCATGCCACCGCAAGGCCACGTCAAGGATGGCGAAATCAAGACCATGCTGGAGTGGATCATGCGCCAGTGATGTTATTGATGCAGTAAGCTAATGTAGCAAGGATTTTTTCAGCATTGTCATATCGATGGAACGATTTCGCGTTAAGCTTATCGAATATGAAGTAAAAGTAACACCCTAGCACCAGACAATTGCACCATTTCAGGAGACAGCAATGAAGCAGGCAAGCAAGATCAATGATGACGGTCAGCAACGCCGTGATTTTTTACGCATATCCACGGTATTTGGCCTGGCCTTCGCCGCTGGTTTGCTCAAACCATCCGAGGTCTTTGCCGCAGAATGGCAAGCCAAGGCCTTTGAAGCCAAGAGCCTGCAAGACGCCTTTGCCGCACTCGCTGCTGGCAGCCCTGCCGTCAGTGCCGACATCGTCATCAGCGCACCTGATATTGCAGAAAACGGTGCAGTAGTCCCCGTCAGCGTCAGCAGCAAAGCCGCCAATACCGACTACATCGCCATCCTCATAGAAAAAAACCCCAACGCCATGTCTGCCGCTTTCAACATCCCTGAAGGCACAGAAGCCTCCGTCAGCACCCGCGTTAAAGTCGGCGAAACTTCGAATGTGCATGCCTTGGTGAAAGCTGATGGCAAATGGCTAGTGGCTTCGAAAGAAATTAAAGTTACTTTAGGCGGTTGCGGCGGTTAATTTTTAGGACCTCTCAACACAGAGACACGGAGACACAGAAGGGGGACAGAGAAGTTCAAGAGCGAAAATTAGGTAAGTAGCTTGCAGATGCGTAGGTTGGGCTACGATTCACCAGCCCAACACTCGGTGCATCAATAACGCGATTCATAATTTCTAACTGAATTTTTATGTTCTCTCTCTTGCTTTTCTCCGTGGTGTAGCAAGGAATTCGTGTGGCATGCCACACGCTTGTGGAACGAAGACTTTTTGCAAAAAGTCTCTCCTTCCTCGGTGCCTCTGTGGTGAGCTTTTTGGTCTTAATCAAGTAATCGGATATCTATTTAAAATTAGCAAAAAAAGGAAACATCATGGGCGATCCTATGCGTATTCGGGCGACGGTGACAGGCGACATCGTTGAAGTCAAAGTATTGATGCGCCACGATATGGAAACAGGCCAGCGTAAAGACCTGGAAGGCAAAGTTGTACCGGCACATTTCATTAAAAATTTGCAAGCCAAATGGAAAGACAAACTGGTGCTCGATGCACAGTTTGGCCCCTCGGTATCCAAAGACCCTTTCCTGTCTTTCAAATTCAAGGGTGGCGTCAAGGGTGATAAAGTGTCGGTGACCTGGACAGACAGCAAAGGTGACCAGCGTACTGATGAAGCAGCCATAGCCTGATAAGGAAAGTCCATGTCACGTCCTGCCCTCAAATCGCTGTCATCTATGCCGCTGTGCGCCATACTGGCATGCTTGGTGTTGTCGTCTGCACAAGCCCAGACTGCAAGCCCGTCTGCGACCGATGAAATCGCCAAATACCGGCAAATGCTGGCCGACGGCAACCCGGCAGAATTATGGGAAATGCGCGGCCAAGAACTCTGGCAAAAAAAGCAGGGACCGAATCAGCAATCGCTGGAGCAATGTGATCTCGGTAAGGGGCCTGGCGTGACCAAGGGCGCGTATGCAGAATTGCCGCGCTATTTCAAAGACAGTAACAAGGTCATGGACCTCGAGCAGCGCCTCATGCACTGCCGTATGAACCTGCAAGGTTTGACGCGCGAACAAGCCAGCAAGACGCCTTTTGGCTCTGCCGGTAATCCATCTGATATCGAAGCCCTGGTGTCTTTCTTGACAGCAGAATCACGTGGCATGAAACTGGTGATCAGTATCAAACATCCGGCAGAAAAGCAGGCTTACGAAATTGGTAAAAAGATATTTTATTACCGCGCAGGTTCCCACGATTTTGCCTGCGCATCCTGCCACTCTGCAGATGGCCAGCGCATACGCCTGCAAGACTTGCCCAACCTGAACAACAAGGAAAACGCTCAGTCCGCCTATTCGACCTGGCCCGCTTATCGCGTCTCGCAAGGTGAAGTCAGGACCATGCAGCACAGGCTCAATGACTGCTTCCGCCAGCAACGCTTCCCCGTGCCCGACTATGCTTCGGACAGCATCACCGCACTGACCATGTTCCTGGCAAAATCTGCCGATGGTGCGGTCATGAATGCACCTGCATTGAAACGCTAAGGGGATATATATGAAAAATTTACGTATAAATCTACGCATAAGCCATATCAGTGTTTTGCTGGCAGCCATTTGCAGCACAGCGCTGGTTTCTGCCGCAGAGCCAGATTACGCCAAAGCTGCACAGGAGATGATGAAGGCCGACTTCAAATCCAAAGGTCCGGCCACCATGGAACGCATGGTGCAACAGGATGAAGCCCAGGCCCTGTGCAGTGCCAACCCGCAAGGCTTGAAAGCCAAGGTCGCAAAAAAACTGGAACAGTCTCAACTCGCTACCGTCAAATATCCGACTGATGGTCAGTACATGGGTGACTGGAAGAATGGCGAAAAAATCGCCCAGAATGGCCGTGGCATGCAATCTTCAGATGCCGTAGGGTCGGTCAATGGCGGTAATTGCTATGCCTGCCATCAGATGAGCAAGACCGAGATTTCTTTCGGCAATATCGGGCCATCACTATACCAATACGGCAAAACACGTGGCAGCAGCCCTGAGATATTGAAGTACACCTGGGGCAAGTTGTATAACGCGCAAGCCTATAATGCCTGTTCCCGTATGCCGAGGTTTGGGCATAACGGGGTGTTGACGGAGGCGCAGTTGAAGGATGTGATGGCGCTGTTGCTGGATGGGGAGTCGCCGGTGAATAAGTAGGGGCTTGGCTTTATTGTTTTTGAGACGGCTGTCGTCGGAGTTTGTGTCTTGTAGCTGTCGGAGTCCGAGCCTCTTTTTGTTACTGTGACCTTAATTACGTCGCTCCAGCGAAGGCCGGAGACCACCGGGCTGGCGCACCAGCGGCGTTCGATGTATACCGTGTCGTTTGAAATGGATTGCCCTTCGTGGACACAGGCCGGGTCTCGGCCCGGCGGCCGAATCCCTTTCTTTGCTTCGCCAAAGAAAGGAATCAAAGAAAGGCGACCGAGGCGTCGCTGCCCCTTCGGGGGCCCCTTTGCTGCAAGTCAAAAAATGGGAAATGCCCGAAACTCGCTGCGCTCAGACAACGGTCATTTCTTAATCCATTTTCTGCCTCGCAGCAAAGGCATCGACACATCGGAACGACTAAAGTCAAAGGCAACAGCAACCCCAAAGTCAAAAACAACGACAACATCAGAATCAGCAGCAGCGTCAAAATCAACGACAAAGCAACACCAAAAAAAGAAAGCAAATCACCATGGGCCTGAATCGTCGCGATTTTTTACAAGTAATGGCCATTGCCGCTGCAGGTGGCATGCAGATAGATGCGCAGGCTGCCATCGCCAATCCGGCGACAGATAAACTCTATGACCTGCCGCGTTTTGGCAATGTCCATCTCATGCATTTCACCGATTGCCATGCGCAGTTATTACCGCTGTATTTTCGTGAACCCAGCGTCAATCTGGGCTTAGGTGCAGCCTTTGGTAAAAGCCCGCATCTGGTCGGTGAGCATTTGCTGAAGCAATTTGGCATCAAGCCTAATACGCCAGAAGCCCATGCCTTTAGCTGCCTGAACTTTGAACAGGCGGCAGCGACTTACGGCAAGGTTGGCGGCTTTGCTCACTTGACCACGCTGATCAAGCGCACCAAGGACAACCGTCCTGGCGCGCTTTTGCTTGATGGTGGTGACACCTGGCAGGGGTCAGCCACATCCTTGTGGACGCAGGGGCAGGATATGGTCGATGCCTGCCTGCAGATGGGTGTGAATGTCATGACGGCGCACTGGGAAATGACGCTGGGTGACAAGCGCGTCAAGCATATCGTCGAGAATGACTTCAAGGGCAAGATTGATTTTGTCGCGCAAAATATCCAGACTACCGATTTTGGCGATCCTGTCTTTGAAGCCTTCACCATGAAAGAAATGAATGGCGTACCCGTCGCCATCATCGGTCAGGCCTTCCCGTATACCCCCATCGCCAACCCGCGCTATCTGGTGCCGGAATGGAGCTTTGGCATACAGGAAGAGAATATGCAAAAGACTGTCGATGCAGCACGTGCCAAGGGCGCGAAAGTGGTCGTCGTTCTCTCGCATAATGGTATGGATGTTGACCTCAAGATGGCCTCGCGCGTGCGTGGCATAGATGCCATACTTGGTGGCCATACCCATGACGGCATGCCTGCCCCCATCATCGTAGAAAATGGCGGCGGCAAGACCCTGGTGACCAATGCCGGCAGCAATAGCAAGTTCCTCGGCGTGCTTGATTTTGATGTGAAAGAAGGGCGCATACAGGGCTTTCAGTACAAGCTGTTGCCGGTGTTTGCTAACTTCCTGCCTGCAGACGCTGAGATGCAATCGCTGATAAAAAAAATCCGTGCACCCTACAGCGCCAAGCTGGCTGAAAAACTGGCGGTGACCGAAGGCACGCTGTACCGCCGTGGCAATTTCAATGGCAGCTTTGACCAGTTGATTGTCGATGCGCTCATGGAAGTCAAAGATGCAGAAATTGCCTTCTCACCCGGCTTCCGCTGGGGTACGTCCTTGCTGCCGAATAGCGCCATCACCATGGAACATGTGATGGACCAGACCGCCACCACCTATTCCTATACCACCGTCACAGAAATGACAGGGGCAGCCATCAAGACCGTGCTGGAAGATGTGGCCGACAATCTCTTTAATCCTGATCCTTACTACCAGCAAGGTGGCGACATGGTGCGTGTGGGTGGCCTGACGTATGCCATGGAACCCGCAGCAGCCATGGGCAAGCGCATACAGGACATGCGCCTGAACGGCCAGCCTCTGGCAGATGGCAAAGTGTATAAAGTCGCTGGCTGGGCACCCGTGGCAGAAGGAGCAAAGGGCGAGCCAGTCTGGGATGTGGTAGCACAATGGCTGCGCACCCACAAAAAAATCACAGCACGCAAACTCAATACACCGCGCCTGATTGGTGCTACTGGCAACCCCGGCATGCTGACCTGAATAGTAAGTAAAGGGCTTCACGTCAGGCTTCGCAAGGCGGTAAAGTCACGGCAGTGAGGTGATTAACTCAGAATGTGAGTTGGGGAAACTGGTTGCGGACAGCAAGAAAGTAACAAACTTGCCTGCAAAAAAAGAAAGTCACATGCATTAAGAAGCTGGGATTTTATTTTGCTTGAAATAACAAGGCTAAGGCATCCACACTAACGCTCAGCCCTGATCCCTTGTTGTTCGCGCCATTCCTTCAGCAAAACTTGCCTTGAGCGCGGATAGGTCGTCTCTGCCACTTGCAGGCTGAGTATGCGGTCGGTGCGGAAATGCCGGAAATCAATGCGTAATTCACACCAGGCGACGATGACGCGGAAACTGTCGAAAAAAGCCAGGGCGCAGGGCCAGATGGTGCGCAGGCTGGCTTTACCGGTTTCATCCTGGTATTCGAGCACCAGTTTGTGTTGCTTGCGTATGGCCAGGCGTATCTGGCGCAGCTGTTCATCATTGCCGCCGGGCTTACAACTGGGGCCTATCAGCAAGCCGCTGGTTTCCAGTTCCAGCCTGGCTTCCGCAGGCAAGACGGCGGCAATTTTTGCCAGCGCATCACGGGCTGCCAGGGCCAGTTTGTGATCTGCCTGTTCTGCTACCCAGCGCGAGCCTAGTGCTATGGCGGCTATTTCTTCTTCGCTGAACATCAGGGGTGGCAAAGTGAATCCTGGCTGCAAGACATAACCTATACCCGCTTCTCCCGCAATTTTTGCGCCCTGGTTTTGCAATGTAGCGATATCACGGTACAGGCTGCGCAGGCTTATATCCAGTTCTTGTGACAGCGTTGCACCGCTGACGGGATAACGATGCCTGCGCAGGATTTGCATCAGTTGTAACAGGCGTTCAGTACGCGACATGCGCTTGCTCCTGTGTAAATTGGGGGAAGTTTTTCTGACAGTCATTCATCAGGTGATTTTACCTTGATGCAAGATGGCATGCCTGTTTGTCCTGCTTATCTGTATCAGCTTTAAAAAAAATGTCAGTGTAGTCTTACGTGACTATCGTCTTAGTCCGATTTTGTTTTTCAAGACTGGCGACTATGATTCAGTTCATGGATGAGGGTATTACATAGATGTTGCCAGCCAATGATGAACATAAATACAGGAGTTGACGATGCCACAAGGTATTTGGAGTGCAAAGCGTGAGCGCCAGTTCAAGCATATCAAGGAGAGCTTGATACAAGGTGGCCGTGAACCAGACTTGGCTACAGAAATTGCTACTCCTACCGTTAACAAAGTAAGGGCACAGCGTGGCGAGCAACATGCGCATGCTGGTGCGGCGGGGCGCACTTATGCTCAGTTATACCAGGAGGCGCGCCTTAAGAATATCAAGGGACGTTCTGCCATGAACAAGGTGCAGTTGGAGCAAGCAGTTGACTCGCCTGGAGGTAGCAGGCGCCAATCCTGAGCAGGGAGGACGCCGTGACGGATATGAAAAAAATAAGTAAAAATCAATAAGTGAAAATAGTTAGAACATAGATAGACCAATTTCTGCGCGGGTAAGATCATGATCATCATCGGTATCAATAAAGCACCGGCACACAAATGGTTTCTGGTTGCGCTACGTACTGCCAAGGCAGCTGCAGAAGCCAATGAAGTTGAGTGGGAATATGCGCATATCAGGATAGAGTTACCGCAAGGCCGTTCGTATTCCAAGTTGCCAGGGCATGTAAACCTGGTTGAAGATTGACAATAGCAGACCTGGCACGATAGAGGAAGATCATGGACACGCCACAACTCATCGCATTTGGCGCTTTGGCTGTGATCTTGTTTACTTCATTTCTTTTGAAGAGATGAGCATGAACATCCGTCAGTCAATATTATGTTTTTGCATGCTCTTTGCGGGTATGCAATCTGCACGTGCACAAGAAGCACAAGAGATTGCCAGCGTCACTGATCCTGTTGATGAAAAAGCTGTAAGCGCACAAGCAGAGCGAATGTTGGCGCGTACAGATTTGCCTGCGCCACCTGCTGTTAGCGAGAAGCTTGATGCCTCCTTGGGGGAAAGAGGGGTATCGACTCCCGGCAAGGAGGGGCAAGGCTTGTATGCCCGCGTTACAAAAGAATATTACAGCCAGTCTGGCTATCAAAATACCAAGCCTGAAAAAACTGAGACCTTGTCCAAATTTGGCTTTCGTTATTCTTCTACGGGCAATGAGCGCATCTGGCTGGAATATCGTTTCAGTGAAAAAGGCGCATTGCGCTTGCGGGGTGCCGGGCATGGAGGCGTCAAAATTCTGGCAGTTTGGGAATATTGATCCTGCTCGTGGCTGCACAGACAACCTTGCTTATTGACCGTGTCATTGTGGCTCAGATGAGCCAGCTTGTTGCGTCCTCTGGAGATATCATGAATAGTAGATTTCAAGCTAAGGTAGAGCGAATGCCGACCATGCAATACAAGAATTACGATATTTTTGTGATTGCCTTCCCACGACCTGATGGTCAGTGGTTTGCCAGTGGCGAGGTGCAAAAAAATGCTGCGGATGGTGTGGAAGTCATCCAGCAATTTAGTGGCCCGTTCAAGGCTGCCAACGAAACCCAGGCGAAGCTTGCGGTTATCCGCGACGCCAAAATGAAAATTGATGCCATGTTGGCTGAGCTTGCTTAAACATTTTCTCTTTCCATCATCCTGGCCGCTATCACAAAACACGGTATCGCCAACAGCCAGGGAGTCATGCTCAGCATTACTGCCTTGGTGATAGGGGTACTGTAGGCTGCAGCCCTGAACACGTCGGCCAGCCATCCCACTGCCAGATTGCCGAGTGAAGTGCCAAACAGTGTCATGCACAAGATCATGAAGCCAGTCATTGTGGAGCTTAACTGCCTGGGTACCAAGTCTTGCAGGCTGGCGAAGAGGGGCCCATAACCTATGGTAATCATCATGCTGCCTATGAACATGCAGATATAAAATGTCGTGCCTGAGCTATCAAGTAAACGGTAGACATAGCCTATTGGCACACCGATCAGATAAATCAATGCCAGGAACCACAGGCGGCCACCAGCGCGGCGCGCTTGCAGCCGATCAGCAAGGTAGCCGCCGAGCAGGGCACCCAGCACTCCGCCAGCTATAAACATCATGCCTGCCAGTTGTTGGGCATACTGGCGATCGAGATGACGTTCTTGCACCAGCCATAATTGATCGAGTACAAAAGCACCTTGGGCAAATATCACTAGCACGCCACCAAGGATGAGCAGGCACAAAGCAGGTGAGGCGCGCAAGGTCTGTAGAATTTCTGCAAAGACGGCGCTGACAGGGCGCTGCACGGCAGTGTCTGGTTTTGCCTGCTCGTTGCGTGGTTCGCCTAACAGGAATAGTAAGGCAGTCAATACCATGCCTAGCGCGCCCAAGGTGAAAAAGCAATTACGCCAGCCTATTGCTGCTCCCAGTGTGCCTGCAATAATAAAAGCTGAACCTATCCCTATGGGTGCACCCAGATAATAAAACCCGGCAGCAAAGGCGCGTTGCTGGCTTTCAAATTTATCGCCCAGCAGCCCCAAAGCTGCGGGCGTCAGCGTGGCTTCGCCTACGCCGGTAAACATGCGCACCAGGCCCAGTTGGGCAAAATTGGTGGCCAGGCCGGTAGCTGCAGTCAGTGCACTCCAGCTAAAGATACCTATGGCAATCAGGCGCGGTCTGTGCACTCTATCTGCCAGTGCCCCCATGAACAAGCCCATGAGAGTGTAAAAAGTGGTGAAGACAAAGCCGGTCAACAAGGTGAATTCCAGATTGCTTAAATGCAGATCATGGATCATGTCTATCGCAAAGCCCTGCATGAGAAAACGATCAGCAAAATTGAGGATATTGAGCAAGGTCAGGAAGACCAAAACGATCATCGCATGCCCGGTTTGAGTGGAAGAAAGTGTGCGCACTTGAATTTCCTGTTTTTACATACGTTTATCGAATATTGGTTGTTTGTCCAATATTGGTAGCTTAGGCGATGTTTGTGCTCAATGCAAGATATTTTGGTTAATTGACCAAAATTAATGATATTACGAATTAATAGTGCAAGACAGCATACTTTAGTGTTAAAACTGACACTTTATTGTCTTGTGGATATTGATCCGGTTTACTATCTGCTCAGCAAAGTGGTCAGTTCTGCTGAAACTGGCAGCCTGCCGAGGTCGGGTCTATTTTTTTACATATCTGGAAACATCCTGGAGCGTAGCTTGAGACTTTTAATAAACTTATTGATATCGAGCTCTTTGATCTTGCTGCCGCCAGCCTGGGCGCAAGAAAACAAGGGGGCAGTTAATGATGAAGCGCCTTACTTGCAAGTCTTGAATGAGGGTGCCACCCTTATCAAAGCCGGAAAGGCAAAAGAGGCTATTCCCTATTTCGATAAAGTGATCGCCAGGTATGAAGATAAATACCGCGACAGCAAGCAGACAATTTTTTGTGCACGATCCCCCACTGAAGCGCTGGCTTATCTGTTAGAAGCAGCGAATCAGGCCAAGGGCAGTGCCATGGTATTGTCCGCCAACTGGGCTGATGCCTATTACCTGAAAGCCTATGTACTGGTCAGCCTGGGGCAATTCGCCCAAGCCAGGTCGGTATTGGCGCACGCTATCGCGCTCTCGCCAGCTAATTTCCAATACCAGGCAGAACTCGGTCATATTTATCAGCAAGAAAAAAACTGGGACCTTGCCTTGAGCAGTTTCCAACTGGCAGAGACAAATGCACGTACTTACTCTGCGCCTGCTACCCACAATGCAGAAATAGCGCAGGCTATGCGTGGCAAGGCTTATGTACTGGTAGAGCAAGGCAAGCTCGATGAGGCAGAGCAAGTGTATTTGCAATGCCTTGAGCTTGATAAAAACGATGTCAGGGCGCGTAATGAACTGACTTATGTACAAGGGCTGAAGTCAAAACAGAAAGTGAAGTGAAATCAAGCGAAACCATGTGGAATTAATAAGAGCTTGAGCAAGTGACAAAGAAAATGCGCAGAAATTCACCTGCACTTTATTTTGCCAATGATTTCTCTTTTCGTTATATCTGAAGTAGGTTTAGTATGTGATCGCAGCAGTTTGCCCTGCGCCCGATTCTGGCTTTAGTCATTGGTCAACAATGACTTGCCTGACGTCCCTACCTATCTTTGCGCCATGAAAAAATTAATCTTCCTTTTGCTGCTGGCTACTTTCCTTGGACCGCGATTAGCTTGCGCTGATGACTTTTATAAAGAAGGAATTTGGATCGCTTTTCCTGGCGATTTCAAGGAGGAAAAACTAGGACTTGAAAGGGAAGGTCACGCCCGTTATCGTGTCAAGCAAAAAGACCCTGCCCAGCCCTCACGCACCTTGGTGGAAACTTTTATTCAGGTTGACAAGAGTGATGCGTACCAACAGTATGGTGCTGAAGAAGGGGCGGAATCGTGTTTAGGATTACTCATGGAGAGGGTGGGCAGGCAAAATATTCGACAACTGACTTTCCCCAAAAAATTACAACTCTCGGGAAGCTTAGCAATGAGCTTCACGATGATACATCCTGGACGATATGCAACGAATACTTGGGAGGCCGAATTAGTGAACTCCACAATTTATTGTATTGTTGAACCTGCACGCGAGGTCGTAATAACCGTTTTGGCACCTGCTGATACACCTCAAGAGCTCTTTGCCAATACTTTAAAAAGTATTGAAAGCTTGAAGTTCGTTAGCAAATAATACAGCGCCATCGCACCAGCTATGCCTGCAATTCCTCAATCAAACTGATGATCTCCTTGCCATAGCTTTCCAGCTTCTTGTCGCCCACACCTGATATGGCACGCAAAGCGGGCAGGCTGGCGGGCTGCTGGCGGGCGATTTCGCGCAGGGTGGCGTCGGGGAAGATGACGTAGGCTGGCACGTTGTGGGTGCGTGCAGTTTCCACCCGCCACCAGCGCAGTTTGTCGAAGACGCTCTGGGCTTTGCTGTCGAGATCGGACTCGGCAAAATCCTTGGCTGACTGGCGTTTGTGCTTGACGGCTTTTTCGGCTTTTTTATACTGACGCAGCTGTACCTTGATTTCACCACGTAAAACAGCGCGGGATGCTTCTGTCAGTTTCAGTGAGCTATAGTTTTCATAGTCCACTGCCACCAGGCCCAGGGCAATCAACTGGCGCAACAGGGCGCGCCACTCAGCTTCGCTCTTGTCCGAGCCTATGCCATAAGTCGACAGCTTTTCATGCCGCCACTGCTGCACGCGTTCAGTATCAATACCACGCAAGATATCGATGACATGACCAGCGGCAAAACGCTGATCTACACGATAGACCGTGGACAGGATTTTTTGCGCAGCCACGCTGCCATCGAAAGAAACCGGCGGGCTCATGCAGGTATCGCAATTGCCGCAGGGCTCAGCCTGCTGGCCAAAATAATCGAGAATGTGGACGCGGCGGCAATTCAGGGTTTCGCACAGCGTGAGCATGGCATCAAGCTTGACGCTTTGCACACGCTTGTACGTCTCATTGGCTTCTGACTCATCGATCATGCGCCGTTGCTGCACTACGTCTTGTAAACCATAGGCCATCCAGGCATTGGCGCTGGCCCCATCGCGACCGGCACGGCCAGTTTCCTGGTAATAGCCTTCTATGCTTTTTGGCAAATCCAGGTGGGCGACAAAACGTACATCGGGTTTGTCTATGCCCATGCCAAAAGCAATGGTGGCGCACATGACAATGCCATCTTCACGCAGGAAGCGTGCCTGGTTACGGCTACGGTCAGCTAGCTCCATACCCGCATGATAGGGCAGGGAGGTGATGCCGTTTTCATTCAGGAATTCGGCTGTCTCTTCTACTTTTTTGCGTGACAGACAATACACGATGCCAGCGTCGCCACTGTGCTGAGCAGTGATGAAGTCCAGCAATTGTTTGCGGCCATTGGCTTTTTCGACGATCTGGTAGCGGATATTCGGGCGGTCAAAAGACGACACGAACTGCATCGCGTTTTCCAGTTGCAGCCTGTGGATGATTTCATCGCGGGTTTGCTGGTCAGCCGTGGCTGTCAGGGCGATGCGCGGTACGTTCGGGAAGCGTTCATGCAGGGCTGACAGCTTGATGTATTCAGGGCGGAAATCATGGCCCCATTGCGAAACGCAATGGGCTTCATCAATGGCAAACAAGGCGATGTTGACGACTTGCAGCAGTTCCAGGCAGCGTTGGGTCAGCAGACGTTCCGGCGCGATATAGACGAGGTCGATATCGCCTTCACGCATCTTTTTTTCCACCGCCAGGATTTCATCAAAGCTCTGGGTGGAATTCAAGAAGGCTGCACGTACACCAACCTCGGCCAGGGCGTCAACCTGGTCTTGCATGAGGGCGATCAGTGGCGACACCACGATGCCCACGCCATTACGTAGCAAGGCCGGTATCTGGTAACACAGGGACTTACCGCCGCCTGTTGGCATCAGCACCAGGGCATCGCCGCCATTGACGACATGCTCAACGATTTGCCCTTGCTGGGAACGGAAAGCCGGGTAGCCGAAAATGGTCTGCAATAAATGCAGGGCCTGGTCTACTGTATTGTCGCTGGTTCCGGTATTGGTATAGCCCGTTGCTGTCACTGCCGTAGTCACCTCTGTCATCACCCTCTAGTCTGCCCAGGTAATCACGCCAGTGTAGGCAGTAATCAGGATCATGATGCCAAAGGCGATGCGGTACCAGGCAAACACATTAAAATTATGTGAGCTGATATAACGCAACAACCAGCGCACGCAAAAGAAAGCCGAGATAAAGGCCGCAACCGTACCCAGGCTGAACATGGGCAAATCAGCCATCGACAATTCTTCGCGCGCTTTGTACAGCGAATAGACGGTGGCACCCAGTAGCGTAGGTATCGCCAGAAAGAATGAGAATTCAGTGGCAGCCTTGCGTGACAGGCCAAACAGCATGCCGCCTATGATGGTGGCACCCGAACGGCTGGTGCCGGGTATCAGGCCCAATGATTGCGCCAGGCCAATTTTAAGCGCATCCATGATGCTCATGTCATCCACTGACTGTATGCGGGCGTGATTGCTGTCTTCCGCATTGAGCTGTTTTTGCTTGCGCTCAACGATGAGGATGATGATGCCGCCGATAATGAAAGCCAGCGCCACTGGCACAGGAGCAAACAGCAGAGCCTTGATTTTCTTGATGAACAATACCCCTATGATGGCCGCTGGCAAAAATGCCACAACCAGATTGATGGCGAACTTGCGTGCCTTGGCATCCGTGGCCAGGCCAGTCACAACAGAGATGATTTTTTGTCTATATTCCCAGCATACTGCAAATATGGCACCTGCCTGTATCACGATTTCAAATACCTTGGCAGTTTCTGTCGTGAAATTAAGCAGACTGCCTGTCAGGATCAGGTGACCGGTAGATGAAATTGGCAAGAATTCCGTCAAACCTTCGACGATACCCATGATGATGATTTTGACTGCGAGTAGTAGATCCATATGACACTAAAAAGTATGAAGTTAAGCAAGAATTATCCGGGACGAAGCTTAGCATGGCGCATGCTGGCCTTGCGTAGAAATTTGCGGCCTGCTGCTTATATTCAAGCGTAAAAATTCGTCGCTTTACTTTGGCTTACAACTTGCCAGATTGCAGTAGCTTGCACCTGAAGTGCCGTATTTTAGTACTTTCTTGAAATTCATTGTAGTCCAACTGCTCAGTGGCGATACTTCAGCCTGTTAATAAAACTGCATAACACTGCAAATCCCAGACTCATGCCTAAGCAGCCAGAACGATATAGCCCTTATTGCAAACATGGAGTCGCTGCCAGTTTGCTATTAGGTTTGTTTGGCTGCAGTAGCACTATGCCTGTCCAGCCAACCATGGCCTTCCAGGAGCAGAGTCCGGGCGGGATGGCATTGAGTGAGTACCGTAGTCAACAAGTAGAAGTCAGCATGGTGAGGCAGCAATATATCTGGCGTTTTCCGGATGCCAACCAGCATTTGGCCCAGTTTGCTCACCATATACAGGTAGATGGCACGGTGCCTGTGCGATTGCAGGATTTTGTTATTACCTATCGCAAGCCCCTGCGTTTTTCTCGTGGCCCGGCACCAGATGCCGGATCGATGGTGAGCAGGCCGGGAGATGAAGTGCAGATCAGCAAAAATGATCAGTTCCTCGTTACCGAAAGCATAGCCCCGGAGTTTACTGGCGAACAAAGTTACCGCCGCCTGGAGGTAGCCAAGCTTAAGGTCGGTGATGAAAGCTATGTATTGACTGTAGCAAATGGTTTTTTGCACCGCCCCATGTGGCTGGCAATTTATGCCGCAGATGGTAGTGCTGTGTATCGCATAGGTCTGCCGCATGGACATTGGCAATTTACTGAACATGCTGATGGTATCTCCATGGTGGACATCTCAGGTTCTGGCCGGCGAGTGTTGATAAGGCCAGAGCACTAATGAAAGCCTGGCTGCGGCGTGATGCTGTGTATGCCTGTCTATGCATGAATTTAAGTGGCTGCTTCGTGCCACTGCCCATCGTTGGCGGCGGTATTGCTGGCGCAGGGCGGGATAACGATGCAGCCAGAGAAGTAGCCAGCAATTACCCTGAATTTAAGGAGAAACATGTGCAAACCGAAATCACCCAACAAGTAACAAACAAGACGCGTACTGACCGCAATAATTATTTTGCCGGCTTTGCCGATCATGTCCACGTACGTCGTAATACACCCACCAGGATGGGGTCATTTGAATTCAATTTTGTGCGCTCGGGCACAGATAATGGTGTGCTGATCCAGGTCTATCACGATGGCCTGCGCATCATGCTGGAACGCATACCTTCGACTTTTTACATGGGGGAGCTGCAAGCCAGTGAAGTACAAATAGGCGGCTGCGACTACCTTTTGCTGGCCGCTAATTCCCGCACCAGCACGCAACGCATGTGGTTTGGCATTTTCCGTCATGACGGCAGCAAACTGTATGCTGCCAGTCTGGAACAGTCTGTTGTCCGTGTCCATCAAAACGAAGATGGCATTTCCCTGTTCTTTTTGAGTGGTGATTCCATGCGTATCAAGATCTAAGCTGACATAAATGCATATGGGCATTTATGTCGACGGAAAGAAACGCGTCTGCACTGCTTTAGAAAATAACAGCCAGGCAGACATGCCCTTGAAACCAGGGATCAGCTTCCCTTGATTTCTTAAAACTCTTCCCAGTCTTGCTCGGCCGCAGCGGATTTTCTTTGCGGCAGATGGCGAAGCTGCGCTCTACTGGATACATTTACTGCGCGCGTAATCACTGGTGGACGGAGGGTATTGACGGGGCGGCGAACTTGCATGGCAGGTTTTTCTGCCTGCTCCATGATCTGGAATTGCGCGACCAGATCCGACAATTTAGCTGATTGCTCGCGCATGCTTTCTGCCGCAGCCGCAGCTTGTTCCACCAGGGCGGCATTTTGTTGTGTCATCTCATCCATTTGCGTGACAGCCAGATTGACTTGTTCAATACCGGCACTTTGTTCCTGGCTGGCTGCCGTGATTTCGCTCATGATGTCTGCCACATGCTTGACGCTGGAAACAATATCCGTCATGGTCTGGCCAGCCGTATCCACCAGCCTGCTGCCATGTTCGACCTTGCCTACTGAGTCATCGATGAGGTGCTTGATTTCCTTGGCGGCGGAAGCACTACGCTGTGCCAGATTGCGCACCTCGGTTGCCACCACGGCAAAGCCACGACCTTGCTCACCGGCGCGGGCCGCTTCTACGGCAGCATTCAGGGCCAGGATATTGGTCTGGAAGGCTATGCCATCAATGACCGAGATAATATCGACGATCTTGCGCGAGCTTTCCTTGATAGATCCCATGGTTGCCACTACCTGTCCGACCACTTCCCCCCCTTTGACGGCAACGCCGGATGCCGAGATCACCAGTTGATTGGCCTGGCGCGCATTGTCGGCATTTTGCTTGACCGTCGATGTCAGTTCTTCCATTGACGATGCAGTTTCCTGCAATGAACTGGCTTGTGATTCTGTGCGAGATGACAGGTCTGCATTGCCCGAGGCAATTTCAGCTGCAGCCACGTTGATGGTTTCAGTGCCATGTCGCACATTACCAATGACACCGCTGAGGCCAGTGTTGATGCCATTAATGGCATGCATCATCTTGCCGATTTCATCATGCAGTTTTATCTCTAGGGAGTCACTCAAATCACCTTGCGCCATCTTTTCTGCAACTGCCGTGGCCCTGGCCAGTGGCTTGGTGATGGATATCGTCATCAACCAGGCACAGGCTACTGCCAGCATGGCAGCAATTACCGAGAGGGCGATCAACAGCATGCGGCTGGATTGATAAGTGTGCTGGATTTCGTCCGAAGTATCATCAATTTGCTTGCGCTGCATGGCCAGCATTTCTTCTATCTTTTTGACATAGATAGTCGATGCTGGAATGAACTCCTTGTCCAGAGCAGTATTGGCTTCATCCACTTTGCCTTCTTTTTTGAGGTCGACAACTTTGTTGCGGGCACTGATATAGGCTTGGCGTTGTTCGCCGATTTCCTTGAAGAGGGCAATCTCATCAGCACTCTTCATATGTTCGCCTATTTCCTTTTGCAGGAGTGCAGAAGTCCTGCTTGATTCTTCCTGATCTGCTGCAAAAAATCTGGCGAGCGAAGGATCGCTGCTTTTGGCTATGGCTATGGTACGGCGCACGCCAGTGTGGATATTGCGATACCAGTCGCTAACCATGCGTTCTGTTGCCAGCGGATCTTTCAATAAATCATCAGCCGCTGCAGCAACCGTATTGAGTTTAAGGATGGCGACCAGGGTGGTCATGAAGAACAAGACCAGGATGAGTGCAAAGCCCAAGCCTAGGCGTTTACCCACCGAAAGGTGTTTAAGTAAAGAGATCATAGATTTTCTATTTGTTGTCGTAAGACAAATTGAAAATGCAGACCCGTAATTACCTGGTGGTCTGCATAGGGAAGAAGAGAAATTAAATTTCCTAGTGGCAATTATACTTTGAAGTAATTAGCTAGTTGTATGAAGTTTGTATGAAATTTATTCATGATTTGTCAAATCAGATTTTTGTATGACTGATAAGTAAGGCTTGGCATTGTATATTTAATCAGAAATACCTATTGGGTATGCTTGGTGATTGATTTAACATTGCCTTCATTTCTTGTTTAGTACTTTGAGCGATTTAACTGCACTCATCAGCATTGTCATTAGGAGAAGCAAATGCATGCTCACTACAAGCATGGTCCCCAACTGTGCATGAAGCTGGTCCAGCATATAGGCCAGGCCCCATGCCAGCAGCGGGAATAAGGGGATAATGGGAAATATGGACAGACTTCCCATGTCCCCTCTTGCTCTCTTATCCAAGACAGTAGTTGGTATCCAGATGAGCCAGGCAAGACTGGCAATGATTAGGGCGAACAGATCAGTCATGGCAGACGCATGGTATCAATGTGGCGCGGTCGCAGCTTCAAGCTGTGTCAGATAAAACATCGCCTGCTCTTTATTATCCCCGCACATGTCTGACGATGCCTGTAAGCCCGCGCAAACAGCCGGGCGGCTGGCATCGCCAAAAATCTTGCAGCCTAAATCTTCATCCAGTTGTATACAGGGCACACCCGCGGGTTTGCCGTCTGGCATACCGGGTATAGGACTGGAGATGGACGGTGCTATGCAGCAGGCGGCGCAATGAGGGCGGCAGGAAAAAGAAGTACTCATGCACGCATTGTAAAGTATGCCTCTTATGGCACGCCAGCAGAAAGATGTGCTCGGTATGGTGCACGGCAGGTAGGAGGTGTTAAATGCACAAGCTCCCACCTGCTTATTTCATGACGTTCATGACGTATATGTCACGGCAATGCCAGGGTGATCAGCCACTGACATTCATACGCTGGGTATGTGTCCATTGATGGTCATAGTCCGAAACCGTAGAACCATAAGTTCTATAGGTTTTACCTTCACCTGGCCATGGGTTCATGATGTAGATGTAATTGGTGCCATTGTAGACTTCATAGCCAGAGCCAACCATGATATGGCCGCCACCATTGGTCCAGCCATAGCGGATGACGAAGGGGCGGTTGGCATTGATGTCATTGACCACGGTATTCCATGAAGAGGCATAGTTGTAAGCATTGTTGGATACACCCCAATGGTTCAGGATGTTTTGCACGCTACCACCGCTGCCATACATGGAGTTGGGCTGGTTGGCGTAACTATTCCAGTTAAAGTTGCTATTGCCACAGGCGTAATTCAAGCCAAAAGCCCAGTTGACGATCTGGCACTGACTGGGATTTTGATTGTAAAAACTCAGCAATGCCTTGCTGCTGCCTGCCCAGCACCACTGGCTATGCTCTTGTGTTACCAGCGGTATGTTCAGTGCGCGTGACTGGGCAAAGGCAGATGAAACACCCAGCATGATGCCCAGTGCAAGGATCAGTCTTAACAGATTTTTTTGCATGATATCTCCCTATATATGTCGGTATGAGTATGGATGCTGCGCTTAGCGGAAGTTATCCATATTGGTCTTGATGCTGGCCCGCAGCGGATCGAGGATGTCGCTTTGTTCCAGCAATCCACCATTGGCGGAGGCTGTTCCGGTTTTTTCGCTGCGCTGTTGCAGCAGCAGGGTTTGCCGGGCTGCCTGCAAAGGCGCGAAGCGGGCACGGGCATCAGTGGGGGACACTACTTCTAGGAAATCTGACATGGCCTGGTAGATACGGATGAAGCGCAAGTTAGAGCGCGTGCTATTGCCATGCACGGCAATAGCTGCATCCACATCCTTGGCCAGCACGCTTCCACCATAGGAGGTAATACCCCAGCGGCCATTGTCCTGCCTGAGGGTTGCCAGACCTATCGGTGTGTCATGCAGGCTGATGACAAAGCGCCACTCGCCTGTGGCCTTGGCCAGGCTACGCAAATCACTGCGACCAGCCAGGACATCTTGCGGCGGGATGCTATACACAGGGAAGCCATAACTGATTTTGGCATCCTTGAGGTCTTGCACATCATTGACTTCCAGCGGGAATTCGGCAGGCAGGGTGCCACCACGCCGCTGTACATTGAATTGCACAAAGTCGGCAAAATCACGTTGTGCTGCTGCGCTGACGAGGCGGGCCTGCTCTGTCGTACCGGCGATGTCGCTGCTGATGTTTTGTGCCAGTAACGGTGCACTCGTCATAGCACAGCTGAGACTGAACATCAAAGCGGCGAGCGTGGATTTTTTGTATCTTGAAACGGAGTTCAAATGCATGATAGCTTGCTCCTTCTAGAGATGTAGATAAAAGCCCGTCTGTCCAAGCGGGCTGGGCGGCTTGAAACATGACATGGTTCACATGCCGGACAATTCACCCGCGGGTGCGGGAAACAGGTAATTAGCTCAAGGAGCTAACAAGGCTGAGTAGCATCAACAATGCAGGTGACTACACCAGAAAGACGTGTGGTGAGCATGCATGGTCGAGCTGTCTGCATTGAGATCATCTTTGTAGCCATGGTTGAGCTGGCTGCTTTCTTCAGACCTGGCTTTGTCGCCAGTCTTTTGTCGTGCGAGCGCGCAGGCTGCCGCCATCGCGGTGACAGTGTCACCGTGCAAATGAGTCAGTTTCATGATGTAGAAACTCCGGGCGTCAAAGAGATATCTGCGCGCAAAATACGCTGCGGATACCCCCTCTGTCCTGGACCTGAGAGATTTCGCCTGCAACTGCTGGTGGCAGTGCAATGCTTGCTCCTTCGGTGTGCCGGGCGACGTAGTCCGGCAGCTCTTCAGAGTTTGAAAGTGATAACGGTCCTTGTTGCCTGAGAGTTTCCGGGGTGGTTGCTCCTTCGGCGCTGTCCTTCTTGTGCGTAGACAGTCTCTCCCGATATCACCTGGCTTGCGCCTTTGTGCTCAACCCCTTGTGTGGGTCGTAGAAATGAGCATAGTGCACGCCTTAATCATTTACAAATTATTTTTGATAACAAAGCGATTATTTTTTTGCTAATGCTGTGCAGCCATTGTTTTGATAATGGCTTGCCAGCCTTACATGCTTTGGTATGCTTGGTGTTTGTCCCTTAGCCCAGCTATCATATGGCTACTATCGACCCCTTCTCTTTATCCATGCCTCTACAATTTACCCTGGTTTCGCGATCACGCCTGTCGTCCCTGCTCGGCAAACTCAGCCTTGCTTGTGGGCTGGCACTGAGTTTTATCCACGCTGAAGTAAATGCGCAAGACCAGCCAGCAGTGCAGGAAGCTGCCAAGGAAAAAGGCAAGGAAAGTGCCTGGCTGACTAGTTCTGGACTGAGCAATTTTGCAAAAAAAATGGTGGAAAGCCGTTACATGCCTTACAAATTGGCAGGGCAAAAAGATAGTAAGGGCATGCTGACTTACAAGGCTTATTTCCAGCCCTTGCCACCTGATGTAGAAAGATTTTATTACTATTGGGCCATGACGACGGAGTGGTATGCCAATTACAAAAAGAATATGACAGAAGAGGGCTATCAGGAAACCTGGCACCAGTCTTTTCGCGATGCTGCCAATACCGAATTACATCAGGCGATCTGGCAAAAAAAATCTACAGGAAGTCCAGAGGTTCCCAAAGTGGGTAGTGCTTACGCGGATGAAGAGCATGAGCAAAACATACTGGTCTCAATGTTATGGCGCGGCGAATTCAATAAACTGGATCAGACACTGGACGATGGCTTTGCAAAAAAACAGGCCGGAAAATTAAACTCCAATGTCCTGTACACGCGTTTTGGCACCTTGTCACGTTTGGATAAAGAGTACAAGAAACAGTTTGATCGCTGGGTAAAAACCAGTCAGCATGGCTATGCCTATCTGGCGCGCGGGATGTTCTTGCAAGAGCAGGCCTGGGAAGCGCGCGGTGCTAAATTTGCGGCAGAAACCAGTAAGTCACAGTTTGCCGCATTTCACTGCCTGGCAGCCCTGGCCAGACAGGATTTCAACAAGGCCAATGAAAAAATCATGGCATGCGCTATCTGTGCCGGTGAATTGATACGCAATAACAAGGCGCTCAGCAAGCAAGAAGATGATCTTGCTTTGCTCAAAACCGCTCTGCAACAAGACCCTGGCCTGTATTCGCCAGCGTATGCCTATCTGAATAAATTGCTGCCGCAATGGGGTGGTTCGTTTAGCGAGATGGAAGCCTTCATCAACGAGATCAGGCAAATGACGGACGATGAAGTGCTGGTCGAACAATTGAAGTCTCGACTGTGCTATGAGCGTGGCATGGCTATTTATGGAGAAGATACAGAAGGGGCACGCATCTGGCTTGAAAAAGGTTTGAATAGCCAGCCCTATCAATTGCTCATCAATGAGCTGGCCCTGCTATATGCCAAAAAGAACAGCCACAAACAAGCCATAGCCCTGCTGGAAAAGAGTATGGCGAATGGCAATGAATGGGATATCTATACCCTCGAGGCCCTGGCGCAGTCTTATTTTGCGCTAGGCATGCAAGTCAAGGGTGACAAGCTCATCGCCAAGAGGGATGAGGCTGTCCGGCGCTTCAGGAATGGTGAATAGAGAGATTGTGCTTCTGATATCGGCTCTTCATCAGGCTTCAGTTAAAATCTATTTTGCTTCATAGAAGATTTTCTTTTGCGTAATCCATTGTGCAATTAACTGTTCAACCAAGCCTGCATCGCCCGCTCTTCCATTTTTTTTCCTTGCTTGCGCTATGTCTGCTGGCCGCTTGCACACGCACAGAATCTGTGCAAACCCTGGAGCAGCGCGACCTCATGCGCCTGGTATTCAAGGGCTGGGATGTGGTAGATGACAAGGCCATCGTCAAGGCACCGCAGTTAAAGGCAGAGCTGCCGGCCTCAGCCAGACCGGTAGCAGAACTGGCCCTGCGCATGCATGCCCTGCACGTGCAAAAGCTGGCAGAAGATACCGCAGTCTTGCTGGTCAAGGGCGAGCCACTGGAGTCTGGCTTACCCAATCTGATTGCTGCCTACTGGTTTCAGCGTCGTGGCGAAGCCTGGTCATTGACCAATCGCCAGGACGTGGTGGAATGGCTGGCCCCCGATGGCCGTATCAGCAAGACCAGCCTGGTGGAATTATTTCCTGGCGAATTTGCCCTGGCGATAGAACATAGCCACGTAGAAAAAAATGAAGTGAATATCTGGCTGCGCTTATTGCGCATAGAGGCCGACAAGATCAGCCCTATGTTCGATAAAAGCAAGGACCCTGATCTGGTCCGGCATTTTGAAAGTGGGCCAGAATGTGAAAGCCTGATGCGCTCAGGTAAAGGCAAGCACCTGCGCCTGCACTTGCGCGACAGCGACCCGGCACCACCCCATTGCCATGACTACCTGGCCAGATGGCAGCTCAGCCCCGGCACCACCATGCCAGGCCCGCTATTGCTGGAATTTTCAGGCAAGATCATCAGCTATCGTGAAGTCAGCCATGGCACAGATAGCACGGGTGAGCGCCTGACAGGCTACGACTTGCTCATCACGCCACTACTGGGCAAGATCAGGCTGGTGTTTGATCCGGCCACGCAACAATATGTGGTCCAGAATGATAAGCAGCATAAAGCCAAATAGGCGAGTAGTCGTCAAGGCCGCCCGGCCGCGACCCAGTTGATTAATTCATCCAGCGCAGCCTTGGCCCTCGCAGCCTCATCATGATTGATCATGGCCACGACCACCCATTGCTGGTCATTGACATCCCTGACATAACCGGCGACGGCGACCACATCTTTCAGTGTGCCGGTCTTGATGCGCGCCCGCAATTCTGCCGGGCCACCTTTCAAACGGCGGCGCATGGTGCCATCCAGCGAGGCTACAGGCAGGCTGCTGGCAAATTCTGCATACCAGTTACTGCGCGCACCAGCTTGCAATAAACCAGCCATTTGTTGCGGGCTGATACGTTCCAGGCGTGACAGGCCCGCGCCATTTTCCAGCACCAGCCCGGCATCGTTGATGCCTTGTTTGAACAGCCATTGCCTGATACGTGCATCGGCTGCCTGCAAATTGCTCATGCCCTGTTTATTGCCTGCACTGCCTGATTCGGCACCCAAAGTCAGGTAGAGCGTGCGCGCCATGACATTGTCGGATTGCTTGTTGATGATGCGCAGTATATCCGCCAGCGGCTCGGACACACGCTCAGTCAAGACTGTGGCAGAGGCGGGTGTTTTACCATCGCGCACTTCACCCTGCCAGGTGCCGCCCATCTCTTGCCACAGGGCGCGTATCAGGTGCGCCAGATACTGGTTACGGTCCAGGATATTGATATTATTGGTGATCTTGCAGCGCTTAGGGAAGCCACCATTCAAGGTGATTTCCAGCCCGCCACGGGTAGTCTGGTGCGCCGGTTTTTTTGTGGCTGGTGCATTTGGGTTTTCTGCTTCTGGGTCATCAATGACATTGCTGGTGGTTTCTATGACAGGCGGCAGCCATTCTGTCTCCCAGGCTGAGCAGGGTAGCTCATTCAAGTGCAGGTGATTGGTGATCTTGACCTTATCCAGCGGTGTGTTCAGACGTGCCTCTATCTTATCGCCTGTTGATTCCAGAGAGATGCTGCTCAGATTGCTGTTCACCAGCAAGGCATCCGGTATGACGTTGTAATAAGCATCCGGGAACTCATCGAATTGCGGTGCGCCTATATCGGGTCGCTCAGGCTGGAAATAACTGCGATCAAGAATGAGATCACCACGCAATTTTCGCAAGCCCTGGTTGCGCAGATTGCGCAGCATGCTGCTCAGTTTTTCTATGGACAGATTGGGGTCGCCACCGCCACGCAAATACATGGTGCCAGTCAGGCTGTCATTGTTTTTTTTCGCTGTTTTATCCGCCAGGATTTGCGTCTTCCAGCGGAAATTGGGGCCTAGCTCTTCCAGCCCGACCAGGGTAGTGACCAGTTTCATGGCCGAAGCGGGGTTCATGGGCCTGTCTGCGACTTGCGTCAGGACAGCAGCACCGCCACTGGCTGGCATGACGATGGCGCTAAAGGCTTGTACCGGGACATTGGTCTTGCTGAAGGCGACCTCGACTGCCGGTGGCAGGCTGGCTTGTGCAAAAGCGCAGGCAGGGAGCAGGGGCAAGACAAAAAACAGGCTGGCAGGAATGAGGCGCATAAGTATTCTAATAATGACATCAGGCGGTATTGTAGAGCAGGCAAGTGAAGGAAACAGAAAAGCGTACTTTTTACGCAATGAAAATTTGTTTGCAGCCTATATATTTTGCTTATCTGCTTTTTATCTGCCTGCTTTGTCCTACACTGCAGATGGCAAAAACGATCTGCTAAAGTTGATTGATACTCAAGAAACTGGGTTTGTGAGCTTGAATATTGCATAACTAATATTCAATTCAGGCTTGGCCACAGCATCAAATACGACATAAGCCCTTGATTTCCTTTATAATTTCGCCCTTTCCCCGTCATTTGCCACCGCCATGAGCTTGCTAGTCAACCAGACCGAACTGTTATCGCCCGCCAAAACTGTAGAGATAGGCCGGGAAGCGATCTTGCATGGTGCTGATGCAGTCTACATCGGTGGCCCTTCTTTTGGCGCGCGTCACAATGCCAGTAATGAAATCAGCGAGATAGCCAGCCTGGTGGAATTTGCCCACCGCTATCATGCGCGCATCTTCGTGACCATGAATACCATCCTGCATGATTCTGAGCTGGAACCGGCAAGGAAGCAGATACGTCAGCTGTATGACGCCGGTGTCGATGCCCTCATCGTGCAAGACATGGGCATTTTGGAACTCGATATCCCGCCCATCCAACTGCATGCCAGCACACAATGCGATATCCGTGGCGTGGAAAAAGCCAAATTCCTTGGCGATGTCGGTTTCTCGCAATTGGTACTGGCACGTGAACTGACGATCAAGCAGATACAGGCCATCAAGGCCCAGGTTGCCACGCCGCTTGAATATTTTGTGCATGGTGCCTTGTGTGTGGCTTTCTCTGGCCAATGCTATATCTCGCATGCTGACAATGGTCGCAGCGCCAATCGTGGCGATTGTTCACAAGCCTGCCGCCTGCCTTATACCCTCAGCGATGGCGAGGGCAGGGTAGTCGCTTATGAAAAACATTTGTTGTCGATGAAAGACAATGACCAGAGCCGCAATCTTGAAGCACTGCTCGATGCGGGCGTACAGTCTTTGAAGATAGAAGGCCGCTACAAGGACATGGGCTATGTCAAGAACATCACCGCCCATTACCGCTTGCTGCTGGATGAAATTCTCGAGCGCAGGCCAGAATTCACGCGCGCGTCCAGCGGCCATAGCCAGGTGTCATTCAGTCCCAATGTGGACAAGAACTTCCACCGCGGCCACACAGATTATTTTGCCAATGGCCGTCTCGACGACATAGGCGCATTTGATTCGCCCAAATATGTAGGCCTGCACCTCGGTTATGTGACCCGCCTGGCTGCCAACTACTTTGAGATAGAAGCCAATGAACCCATGTCCAACGGTGACGGCCTCAACTACATGGTCAAGCGTGAAGTCGCGGGCATACAAGCCAACACGGTAGAACGCGTAGGCGCATCAGAAAACGGTGAAATCTGGCGCGTCTTCCCGAATGAAAAAATGGCCGATCTGGTCAGCCTCAAAGTCGGCACCCTGATCAACCGTAACCGTGACCATCGCTGGGAACATGCACTGACCAAGAAGTCTGCCGAGCGCCGCATTCCTGTCTATATGAGCTTGACAGAAAAAGCAGATGGCCTGAGCCTGAAAATCACCGATGAAGATGGCGTAAGCTCTGAAGTCAGTACGCAACTGGCACTGGAACCCGCACAAAACCGCGACAAGGCAGAAGCCGGCTTGCGCGACAATCTCGCCAAGCTCGGTAATACCATGTTTGAAGCAGCGCAGGTCAATCTGGATTTGCAGCAGCCTTGGTTCGTACCATCCTCCGTCATTAACGCCTTGCGCCGCGATGCTGTCACTGCGCACGAGGCCGCACGTCTTTCAGCATGGTTGCGTCCATTACGCACACCGGCCGTTGAACCGCCAGTCGCGTATCCAGAGACAACCCTGAGCTACCTTGCCAATGTGTACAACCACAAGGCCCGCAGCTTCTATGAAAAACACGCCGTACAACTGATCGCTGCTGCCTACGAGTCACATGAAGAGCCGGGTGAAGTATCGCTGATGATTACCAAACACTGCCTGCGCTTCTCCTTCAACCTCTGCCCCAAGCAGGCCAAGGGCGTGCAAGGCGTACAAGGCCAGGTCAAGGCCGAACCGATGACCCTGGTCACGGGCGAAGAAAAATACACGCTCAAATTCGACTGCAAGCCGTGTGAGATGCACATCATAGGGGCGATGAAAAAACACATCTTGCAGGCACCACCGCCGTCATCTGTGCAATACAGTACGGTGAGCTTTCACAAGACCAGGCCGCAGACAGTGTGATGGCAAAACGTAATCGCACGCATGTCAACCACCTGCCGCTAACCTTGTTTCACATCGTCTGAAAAAGAAAAACCAAACAAGCACAAGCCTTCTGTCAAAACAGACTCGCCGTCATTCAGGCGCGCATCATACGTAGGCTTACGCGCTGCTAATCGTACCGTACCTACGCTTGCTGGAGGTCGTTGCAGGCATGGTCGAACAGGTGACCCTGAGCGCCGTCAAGGCAAACCTCGCCGCAGTAAGTTTGCACCAGAAGCTGGGCTTTGACATCTATAGGACCGAGCCGCGCTCACTGAAAAGTGATGGCGCGTATTTTGATGAAGTGCTGATGGTGAAGCTTTTGCGTAAGCGCCAACAATGATTGCATTTTTTGTTTGCAATAATTACACTGCCTTTCATTATGCTACTTTTGGCATGATTATCAAGGATAGCCATGAAATTACCAAAAAATCTGAAATTGTCCGAAGCCAGCGATCTGGAGTTAGGTGATATTTTCTACATTGAGACCCGCTTAAATTCGCAAAGGAAGTTAACTTTAGGTTATGTAACCAAGTTTGCATCTGGAGAAGACACCAGACTGAAAATAGTTCTATTTGAAAGATTTAATAAAACGCACAGTGCGATTCTTGAAAATTTACCAAACGAACGTATAGTCAGCTTACCTAAAAATTTGGAATTAAAAGTTGACCTTGATGCAACAGAATGGCGGATTGTTCCAAAAGGTGCCCCTTTTGAAAAGAACAGTATTGTTATGCAACACTTCTCGTTCCAGGGGGAGCTGAAAACTGCATTCTATTTAAGAGTTAATTTGCGTGCATCATCAAGTGGTATCCTGGACGCCTTCATCAATCTTGAAAACCATGAAATTACAGTAAACTTGCCGGTACCATATGTTGCGGTTGGAAATTGGGCAATTGGTCTTTCTGGGGAAGACGGCTTCAAAGTGCTACTTAAAAACGATGATCGTATTGAAAGCCATCCCCACACCCAGCTATCAGAGGAACAGGTCGAATCGATTGTCCCCGTGTGATGCCGGTGGCATGGGTTTGACTGATGATCGATGACCAGAGTGGCGAGGTCAGGCTTGTTCCCGGTGGCGGATAATGGGGGGAGGGCATAGCCGCCAGACGTAATAGCGACTGTCTTCACTGCCAATGAAAATCTTGACATTTGTCATGAGATACTGCTTACAGTTGCTACTTATGCAGATGGTTCGCCTTCCTTATACTGGAGTCTCAATCAACCAAGGAAAGACTACCATGTCTGATATGCTCGCTTACTCACAAATCGTTCCCCTCGGTGCATTTTGTGTTGCCATCGCCTATTCAGTTTGCCATGCCTGGATCAAGACCGGCCAGCAGGAAACAGACTTGCAATACCGCACCATGGAACATCAGGAAAAGATGAAAGCGATGGAACTGGACATCGCCAGGAACAACGCCATGGCAGCAGAGAGAAAAGCACAGCAAGCCTGAGTCAGAATAGTGCGCCCCTCGTCACGTAGGAGCGGCTTCAGCCGCGAATCGCCGCTAACGAAATTGCCCAATAACGTCCATAGCGTATGGCGACCCCATGTTCGCGGCTAAAGCCGCTCCTACAAGAGCATTTGACTGCGGCCAGTGTAGTCTGCGTAGGTACGATTAGCGGAGCGTAATCGTACGCATGTCGGCAAAGGCTGATATTCGCTGCATCAAAGTGAATTCAGGATAGCTGCGCTGCTATCGCACAGATACAGATTGCAAGATGATTCTGACGCCGAGTTTGAGGGACTTGCTGCTGTTTTTGCACTTTGCATGCGTAGGCTTACGCTCCGCTAATTGTACCTACACTAACTGACCCGCCTGCCAGCCTATCAATTATGCGAGCGATACACATGCGATGATGAGGTGGTATGTTGTCTGATGACTTTGTGGTAATAAGTATAATAACAACTTTGCAATTTTCAGCGATAGCAGTACCTTCATACTGGTCATGTAGATCCTGTTTACGATCTTGGAACCTGTTCGGGATCTTACTGTACGGGCTTGATCGGCGCTTATGTGCTGCTCAACCTGCCCATGTACTGGAAGGATATCGCGTTTTGCGCTGCTCTTCTCCTCGCTGACGCCTGCTTGCTACAGATCGTGAACAGGTTCTTAGGGGCATTGCTTCTATGACATAAGTTTTGGTTTTAATCAGTTCCCTTGTAATCTATTGTTGTATGACATCCTATAACATAGTATAGTTTTAGATATATTTAATCCGACATTGGCATTAATCCATAGTGATGCTTGTATGCCATGCCGAAAAAAACATACAAACCGGAGACAGGATGGAAGCGCAAGCATTAGTAGCAGGCAGGCAGAACAGCCAGACACGCACGGGAACCCGCTGGGGTATCTTGCTGATTTTATTTATCGTAACGACCATCAACTATGCTGATCGTGCATCTATTTCTATTGCCGGGCCGGAGTTAAGCAAGAGCCTGGGCCTGTCATCTGTGCAGATGGGCTTTATCTTTTCAGCGTTTGCCTGGTCTTATGTGCTGGCACAAATCCCTGGTGGATGGCTGTTGGACAGATATGGTTCCAAGGGGACTTATTTCTTCAGTATCTTTCTGTGGTCATTGTTTACGATGCTCATGGGCCTCGTGGGCTTTTTGTCGGGTGCTGCGGCGATTGCCGTATTGTTTGCGCTGCGCCTGCTGGTTGGTGCGGCAGAGGCGCCATCGTTTCCGGGTAACAGCCGTATTGCGTCTGCCTGGTTCCCTGTCAGTGAACGCGGGCTGGCAGCAGCGATATTTAATTCTGCGCAATATTTTGCGACCGTGATTTTTGCGCCTTTCATGGGCTGGATAGTTCATCAATGGGCATGGCCCAGCGTCTTCTATGTCATGGGTTCTCTGGGTATCATGATGTCTGTGGTCTGGACGTTCAAACTGCACGACCCGCAAACGCATCCGCGCATCAATGCCGCAGAACTCCAGTACTTAAAAGATGGTGGGGCCTTGATTGATCTTGAGACTGCCCATCAGGTCAAAAAAACAGAGCAGCTTGATACTGCTTCCATCATCAAGCAATTGCTGTCCAACCGCATGCTGCTGGGGGTATATATCGGCCAGTATTGCATCAATACACTGACGTATTTTTTCCTGACATGGTTCCCGGTCTATCTGGTAACAGAGCGTCACATGACTATCCTCAAAGCGGGTTTCGTCGCTGCCATACCCGCCATCGCAGGCTTTATTGGTGGGGTACTCGGCGGTCTCATTTCTGACCGCATGATCAAGGCCGGTGTGTCTTTGTCCAGGGCCAGGAAAACACCTATCGTCATCGGCCTGCTGATGGCGATGAGCATGATCTTCTGCAATTACATCAGCACAGATGTGATCGTCATTGCGACCATGTCACTGGCATTCTTTGGCAAAGGCATAGGCGCCCTCGGTTGGGCTGTGGTATCTGACACAGCGCCAAAAGAAGCGGGTGGCCTCAGTGGTGCGCTGTTCAATACTTTTGGCAACGTCGCCGGTATTACTACACCCATCGTCATCGGTTATATCCTGCAAGCGACTGGTTCGTTTGCCGGTGCACTGGTTTTTGTCGCAGCCAATGCCGCCATCGCTATTTTTTGCTATGTGTTTATTGTCGGTGACATCAAGCGCATGGAATTCAAACCTGCCTGAGGCTAAAGGAAAAGAGGGTAGCGAATTCGCCAGAAGCTATCCTCAAAATTCCTTGTAAGGCTCGCGCTTTTTGAGCGGCATATAATTGTGCTTGTGCTCAAAGGCGAAAAGCTTGTCCTCAGACATTTTCTTCATTTTCCTTGCCAGATATTCCTGTATGGATTTTGATTGGCCAGCCCGGGTTATGAGGCAAACGCATCTCACCCTATTTATGAAATGACTTCTAAAGTACCCGCACTCAATAACATAGCGTTATTGGCACAGCCCGCATTACCAATTTTGGTTTGACTCCACGCGAGGGATGGCAATAAAAAAATCAGGAAAACGATTGAAGTCAGTTTCATATCTGGGACGTTGTCAGACATCAGGAATAAAAATATATTGTTAAGACAAACGCTAGCCAGGTGTCGATGTTAAGAATGGTATTGGTAGCAAGCCGGGCTACTTCGCCATTGCGTCTGTCACGGGCATTGCTGGCAAACGCTTGCGCAATATCAGCATACCTGCGAGCCCTGTAACAATCAGTGCACCAGAAATAAATTCTGCCTGCGTTGCATGAATACCTAAAATATCAAATACAGGATTGATGCGGATTTTTTCTATCAGCAAACGTTCTACGCCAGCCAGCAGCATATACAGGGAGAACAGCCATCCAGCCTGGAAAGCATTTTTCCTGAAAGTCCATAACAAGGCAAAGCAGGCCATACTCATCAAGACTTCATACATGGGCGTGGGATAGACGCCTGGAGCAGCAATGATTGCGCCAACGATATTGTTGTCATAGGTTTGTGCCCAGGCCCAGAGAGGCAACCAGTCTGGTTTGAGTGCCAGGTTCGCCACGCTGCCCCAGTCTCCATCACCCGATACCTGACAGCCTATGCGACCTATGGCATAGCCTAGCATCATCACCGGTGCCGCTGCATCCAGGGCGGGGCGTAGGGCTAATTGCCATCTCCTGAGATAGTACAGACCCACCAGCGTGCCTGCGATCAAACCTCCAAAAATACTCAGGCCAGAGGTCGTGAATATCATCGCCCATGGGTTAGCCATAAATTCATCGGTATGCTCAAGCAGATGAAATAGTCTTGCACCGGCGATACCGGTCAGCATGACGATCATGCTGAGATCTGCCACAATTTCTTGCGGTGGCACTTCAACAAAAGTGTAGGCTTTATTTTTGTCCTTGCGCCTTATCTTTGCAGCACCAATCTGACCATTATTGTACTTGCGCTGCAATTCATGCTTGAGTGCGGATGAGGCTGCCAGCATGGCGATGGCGACAAATAAGCCAAACATGGGCACAGGCAAAGGAAGAGAAATGCCGGACAGGCTGTACACGACATCGGTTAAATAAGGGAAAGCCATGTGATTCTTTGCTCAAAAATTAATCTCCATCTTAACATGAGGCAGCTTATCAGACTGCGACTTTCAGACTGATTTTTCATGCAGGGTCAGGAAAAACAGTCATTAGTTTCCTTTCGATTTTCTCGGCACAAATTGATAGCTATTATCAAAGCCGTATAAATTATCTTTATACATCCCTTCCATCTTCTTCACCAAATGCTTTTGTACGGATGCAGGTAGCGAGAAAAAATTCTCGGTCGCGGTAGTCTGTCGTTCACCATCGAGATTGCCTGTGATGGCACGTATGACGACTTTTTCACCTTTGTAGAACATGATGATCTTGATGCGACCTGAAAAAGCTTCGCGGTCTGTGCCAGCACCATCCTGCTTATAAAAGCGATAAACCAGGATGGGATCTATATTGCCATCCCTGTCTATATCACTGATTTCTGTCAGCTTGCTCCAGAATTCCATGCCAGCTTCTTCATTCTCGGCCCTGTCGCGTATGCTGATGATATTGCTCAGGGATTTATCGCTGGCAATCTTGAACAAATGGGCTTCCACGGCGCTGGAGAGTTTTTCAGATCCGTATGTTTTATCCTGTTTTTCCGTGAGGTAGAGTACATAATTACCGCTTTGATCGCCATAGCAATAATGCTTAAACACGGGAAAAACTATCTTCGATTTTTTCAGCGTGTCGGCATTGAGCCATGTCTTGTCTGTGCAGGTGGCTGCACTATTCTTGCCTTCGGCAAAGGCAAGAACAGGTAGCAAGAAAATGAGAGAGAGCAGGTTTTTCATCTAATACGTTAGCGTTTATATAGCTGCATAGCTTAACAAAAAATCTTGCGCAGGCAGCATTCTTTGTGAATGCTGCCGCTTCCACGGTCGCACTGGACATGGGCGAGCGCCTTTATCGCCATGTTCCGCCTCTACATGGGCATCACACCTAAGGCCTGACTGGAGAATAGATAGATCAGCCCGCGTAGGTGCGATTAGCCCAAGCGTAATCGTACGAATGTCGATTTCACTCTAGATGTATTTGCTGCTTTACACTTTGCATGCGTACGATTACGTTTCACTAATCGCACCTACGATGACTACAAGCAAAAAAAAACACCAATATGAGGACGGATACAGCATGCCTCTTCGGTTATGATGTGGGCCCGCGACTTGAGCGATGACACAGAATCATGAAGCTAGTATGAGCCCACAACTGCCGCCTGGCCTTTGTCTTACTGTCAGCATCCTTCTTTATCCCAATAATGAAACTCAGTAAAACCTCATCTTTCCTGTTTGCCCTTGCGGTATTTGCCATCAGCTGGATCAAGCCCATGTGGCCCTATGAACAAGCACTGCATAGTTCGCTTACGGTCCTGGGTCTGATCTTGCTCTGGTATTACGCCAGAAAAAATCCCATCAGCGATGCTAGTTTCTTGCTGATTTGCCTGTTCATTGCCGTTCATTGCGT
Source organism: Undibacterium sp. JH2W (assembly GCF_049340425.1). Classification (NCBI taxonomy): domain Bacteria; kingdom Pseudomonadati; phylum Pseudomonadota; class Betaproteobacteria; order Burkholderiales; family Oxalobacteraceae; genus Undibacterium; species Undibacterium sp. JH2W. Next base: position 69,723 of record NZ_JBMPOT010000024.1, read on the forward strand.
GGCCGCCAGATGGCTATATTCAAACGTGCCTTATGACGCCTGGATCAAATCCCTGTTTGGCTTTTCCTTACAGGCCAGCATGGGCTGGAGCCGCAATCATTTCGACAGACTGGTGCATTTCATGTACGGCTTTTGCCTGGTGCCTGGCCTGGTAGAACAATTTCGCCATAAATACACGCCCAGGACCGGCTATTGCCTGACCCTGGCGCTGGCAGCCATCATGGTCACCAGCCTCTGGTATGAATGGTTTGAATGGCTGGTCGCCATCACCATGTCTGCGGAAGATGCCGAAGCCTATAACGGCCAGCAAGGCGATATCTGGGATGCCCATAAAGACATGCTGGCTGCGACCCTGGGGGCGCTGGTGTGGGTGCCGGTGTACCGGTATTGTAGTAAAGCTGCAGCCAAAGACAGCATGTCTGCAGCGATTAAAAAGATTTTTTGACGAGGGCTAGTCCTTGCTCCCAAGAACTAGCATGACAATTGTCATGCTAGTTTGCTGACAGTTGCTACTTATACAGGCTACCTGTTTCTCCTACACTGTAGTCTCAATCAAAAAACGAAAGGCAGTCATGTTAGACATACTCTCTTACTCTCAAATCGTCCCCCTCGGTGCATTTGTTGTCGCCATCGCCTACGCTATCTGCAATGCCTGGATCAAGACCAGCCAGCACGAAACCGAGCTGCAACAGCGCACGATGGAACACCAGGAAAAGATGAAGGCGATGGAACTGGAAATCGCCCGCAGTCAGGCAGCAATGACGGATAGAAAGAGTCAGCTAGCCTGAGCCGTGTATCATGCAATGTCGTGTGCGGGTCATGCTGCCTGGTAGGTACGATTAGCGCAGCGTAATCGTACGCATGTTGACTCATCCTAGGTGTGAGGTATCCTGACTTTTTCGGACATTCCTGTTTGTTAAAATAAACGATCAGGAGAAATAATGAAACAGAAAAAAAGATATACCCCGGAATTGCGGGAAGAAGCGGTGAAACTTGTATTGGCGCAAGGGTTGACACTAGAGGAAGCCGCATCTCGTATTGCCATTCCGAAAGGGACTTTAGTTGGTTGGGTGAATGCGGCTAAGAGTGGTCAGCCGCAGAAGACAGCCCCAGGAAGCCGCACAGTGCCAGAGCTCGAAGCGGAAGTTGCCAAACTACGCAAGGAGCTGGCTCAGGCCAAGATGGAGCGCGATATCGTAAAAAAGGCGGCAGCGTACTTTGCGCAGGAGTCGCTGCCAAATACGCGTTCATGAAGACCATGCGACTCGACTATCCCGTTGCCAGCTTGTGTCGCAGTTTTGGCGTCTCCCGTAGCGGCTTCTATGCCTGGCTAAACAGCGTCCCGTCGGAACGTGCCAAGGAGGATGAGAGTCTTAAACTGGCGATTACCGCAGTTCACAAGCAAAGCCGGGAGACTTATGGCCCACTACGTATGCAACCGGAGCTGGCAGCCCAAGGATTTAAAGCTGGTCGTGACCGCATTATCCGGTTGCGCAGGAAGTTGGCTTTACGTTGCAAACAGAAGCAGAAATTTAAAGCGACAACCAACTCGAATCACCAGCTTCCGGTAGCAGAAAATCTGCTGAACCAGACATTTGCTCCAGGCCGCCCAAATGAAGTATGGGTGACCGACATCACTTACATCAGCACTGGTGAAGGATGGCTTTATCTGGCAGGGGTCAAGGATGTCTATACCTGCGAAATTGTCGGCTATGCCATGGGAGAACGAATGACACAAGCCTTGACAGCAAAAGCACTGTGGAAGGCTGTCAGCAATAAA
>NZ_JBMPOT010000025.1:0-63834 GCF_049340425.1 Undibacterium sp. JH2W
TTTTTGATGTGTTTTATTGCCGTCAAAAAATCCTGCAAATTGATTTGCGAACGCAAAAGAAATCCGTTTAAATGTGTTACCTATGTCTCAATACACCTGTAACCTATGTCCCTGTTCTATACAGCGAGCAAGAAAAGGGCGTAGCTGCCGGTCTACCACCGGCCTTCAATCTCAAATTGCGCGCACAGGTATTTGAAAGTCTAAGCGTAAAATCGAAAAAGTCAGACCTCAAAAGCTTCACGGCATTCTACGAACGCCACTAGATTCCTGCCTGCGCAGGAATGACGAATAATGAGATTGCTCCAGATTTACTAGCCATCTAATTCTGTGAAGTCCCCCAACATAAGATCACGGACTATGACTTTGATGCTCAATTTCACCGGACACAGCAAAATAAACCCCATGCTACTCCCGCATCCACCTCAACATCTTCGGAAACGCTGGCTTACCCTCTTTCTCCGCTCGCACAGGCCCCAAACTCAAACCCGCCCATTCCAGAAATGGTAGACCTATAAAATTACCCGATTCAAAAGTCTCTATCAACCAGTTGGCATCGTCTTTATATCCATTAGCATGAAATACAAAATCCAGCGGCAAATCGAGTTCCCTGGCCACGGCCAGTGACCACAGAATGGCAGCAATTTCTTCACCTTGTGGTGGCCAGTCCTTATCCTGCTGTTCACTACCTATAAGCGCACGATTCGCAGATGGCGTTACCGCCAGATGCCCTGCTTCATGCACCATGTCGCCGGGATATTTGAGTTTGCCGTAATCGACATATATACAACCAGGCCCGAGATCAAGTCCAGGCAAAAAAGTAGCATGTGTCAGTTCACGTTCAATGACAGTGATGCCGATACTGTCAAGAAAATGCAATACCTTATGCAAACGCGGGTCTTCGCACACACTGTGATTGCTTTCTGCCAGATCGGTTTCCATGATGGATATAGCCTTAGGCTTATTGCCGCAAACGCCGGGCAATGCTGACACAATGCTCAACTTGTGCAGCAATATTTTCAGGTACAGCAATATCACCAGCCAGTACCGAGCGTATCCATTGAGCGGTCGTAGCTGCATCTATACTGTCAGGGACCGCTGGCACTTCAGCCAAAGGCTCTTGCTGTGCAGGCACCAGGGTAGTACCCTGTCCGGCATGGAACCAGTCTATCTGCTGGGCACGGCCAGTACTGGCAACAGCCTCCCCTTCCGTGCCGCGCATGAGGAACACATCTCCAGCCTCAGACGGTGCGCAACGGGCAAAATAGTCTTGCAGCATCAACAGATATTCTGGGTGGGTATAAGAACTCAGACGCAAGGCAGGCACGGCGAAAGGTTGCAAGAGTTTGACCAGGGTATGGGTGGAATTGCGCACACCCAAAATACGGCGCAGGCTCAGTAAATGAGCCATTGCTGGCGATAAGGCATCTATCGAAATAAAGGATGGCTGCTGTTGCTGCATCTGCTCCAGCACCTGTTCTGCGCTAGTTACCAATGGCAAACCCAGGGCCTGGAATATCTCAGCCGTGGCGACACGACCCGCATCTGTGCGTACACCATGTACCAGTACAGGCACGCCACGCCTTGCCAACAGCAAGGCCAGCAAGGGTGTCAGATTAGCCTTCTTGCGGGCACCGTTATAAGTGGGAATGACCACCGGTGCATACAGGCCATCAACTGGCACTTGCAGTGGCAAAATATACGGCTGTGCTGCCTCCATAAAGCCTGAGATTTCTTCTATGGATTCGCCTTTGATACGCATGGACAGCAAGATACCGCCGAGCTCAAGGTCCGAGACCCGTCCGGCCAGCATGGCTGTATACAGTGTCGCCGCATCGGCCTGCGTCATGCTGCGCGCACCATCTTTGCCGCGCCCTATTTCCTTGATGAATTTGGCGGCGGCTAAAGACTCAGTAAAGTCAGTAGCAGGATTTATTGTAAATGGGGAGAATTTCAAACTTAAGCCTTTAGCAGTTTCTGGATAAAACGCCATTCATCTGGCTTCACTGGCGTGATAGACAGCCGGCTACCTTTTTGCAATACAGTCATATCAGCAAGTTCGGGATAAGTCCTTATTTCTGCCAGACTCAATAAGCGGGTTTTGCGTTTGGCCTGGACATCCACCATCATCCAGCGTGGAGTTTCCTGGGTCGCCTTGGGGTCAAAGTATTTGCTGTCTTTCTCAAACTGGGTGTGATCAGGATAAGGTGTGCTTACTACTTCGGCCAGACCGGCAATGCCAGGCTCGGGACAACTGGAATGGTAGAACAGGACGCCATCGCCGACCTTCATGCCATCGCGCATGAAATTGCGCGCCTGATAATTGCGTACGCCAAACCAGGGGATGCTGGGCAAAGCCAGGACGTCATCAATGCTAATTTCATCCGGCTCAGACTTCATCAACCAATAGGCCATGTTGAACACCTGCAAAGTCAAAAGGAAATTGTCGCACATTTACTTAATGACGGCATTATCAATACAAGCAGACAGATGGGCGAGGCATAAAAAAACGGCTGTCATAAACATGACAGCCGTCCAGAATAAGTCCCCACCGATGCCGCTATGCCGGCATCCTGAACCTGAGCGGTTCAAGTTGGCCACGGTCAATTCAATTTCGGGTTCATCGGACTAGCGACGCTCACACCTATCGAATAATGTTCCACAGCCTATGCACTAAAATGGTTCAAGGAATATATGGCATTGGCGAACACGGCAGGGATCTAAAGTGTACCTCGAAATGCCCTGAGTTCGCTAGCTATTTTGATTAAATTAAATAATAAGATTGCAGATCAAAATAGTTTTTCTTGCGGCGTCAACGCCTCATCCATGGTGTCATGCATATCCTGGATTTTTTGCTTGACTTCTGCTAGTGACAAACCGGATAAAGGACCTTCCGGTGACTTGGTTGCCAGCAACTCTGTTGTCATGCTCAGCGCAGCCATGACGGCGATCCTGTCCGTGCCTTTGACTTTGGCTGCGTCCCGTATGGCCGACATTTTGCCATCAAGATAGGCGGCAGCCTCACGCAAAGCGCGGTCTTCACCTTCTTTGCAACTAAGCTTATAACTTTGGCCCATGATATTGACATCGACCTGTATCACTTTTGCTTCGCTCATGCCGCTTCCTTGTCGTTCAATACTTCTGCAGGCAATTGGGCCAGCAAGGCGGAGACGCGATCATGTGCTTGCTGCATGCGCTGTTGCAAGTCTGTATTTTTCGTCATCATGGACGTTACATCGTTACGTAATCTGGCATTTTCAGTGCGCAGGCTATGTGCCAGCACTGAAAGCTGCATTACTTTTTCAGCTAGCAATTCGAATTCGGAAATCATCATGTCTCAGTTTAAGGGGGGGATACAACTCAGTCTTTAATTATACGAGCAAATTTTCTCTCAGAGCAGGTCTATCAGGCTGCCATTGCTCAAAATAAGTGCAGCATGGACAGTTTTATCAGAAAATACCTGATGTAAAGCATCCGCATAAGCTAGCAACTGCTGGCGATAGCCCGCTTCCTGATGAGGTAACAGCTGGCGCTTGTAGTCCAATATCCAGACTTCATGCGAAAAAACCACAACCCTGTCCAGGCGAAATAATTTTTGCTCTACCAGCACATCCATTTCATTGCGCGCATATATATAGGCGGCAGGGTCATAGAATTTTTGCATTGCAGAATTACTGAATATACACTCAGCTTGTTTGCGTATGACCGCTGCGACGGTGCTGGAACAGGGCAACCAGGCAGCGATGATTTCTGCATCCGGGACGGTAACAGGCCAGGTCTTTGCGTTATTGCTTAAACGCTCCATCAAGGTGTGCAGGGCTATACCTTCTATTTGCTCATCGCTGCTTTCTTCCACGATAGGCTGCTCAACAGGCATGGCTGGCGGCTCAAACACCGCCAGACTAAACTCCTTGGTTTCCCCTGCTTCCGGCGCAAAGCTGGCAGCAAGCGACAATTTTTCCTCTACATGATCCAGATATCCATACCAGCTGGGGACAGGCTGTTTTTTTGCATTCTGTACGCCGCTGAGTATCAATACCTGCTTGGCACGGGTGATGGCAACATATAAGAGATTCCAGTTTTCTTGCGTCGCCTGTGCTTCTTCCTGTGCAAAAAACCGATCACGAGCAGCGCCGCGCTGGTCTTTTTTACCAAAGACAGAAAAATGTCGCTCTTCACCTGCCTGCAAAGGCCACTGGCACAGTACACCTATTCTGTCTTTCATCGATTCACTATGATTCGCGTCGAGCATGACGACTATCTTTGCTTCCAGCCCCTTGGCGCTATGAATGGTAAGAATACGCACAGCGTCCGCCGCACTATCGACAGCAGATTCGTCTGGGGCATCACTATCGCCGCCACGACGCAAGGCACTCAGCGCAGCGATGAATTTTGGCAAGCTGGGGTAACGCCCGGCATCCAGGCTCAAAGCCAGCTCAGTAAAACTATGGATATTGCCCACGACCTGGCCACGCTGTGCGACTGAAGATATTTGCGCATAGTGTTGCAAGACCTCGCCCTGATGCAGGATGCGGTCCAGCAAATCATGCACGGGTAAATAATAAGATGCCTCCATCCATTTCTGCAGCAAGCTGGCGGCTCGTTGCAAAACTGGATAAGACCCACCCTCCAAGGCTTGCAGGCGCTTCCACCAAGTCGCTTCATCGCGCATGGCCAGCGCAATCAAGTCCTCATCACTGGCTGCCATGATGGGTGATTTCAAGACATGCGCCAGCGCGCGGTTGTCACCCGGCGTCATCAGGAAATTTAATAGCGCGATCAAGTCCAGCACTTCCAGTGCATCCAGCAAGCCACCACGGCGGCTGGAGACAAAGGGGATGCCTGCTTCGCGCAAGGCTTTTTCATAGGCGGACAAATGGGTGCGGCGCTTGACCAGCAACATCACATCACTCCAGTGCCAGCTATCTGCGCCCTGCCCGGCACGTATGCCCAATAAGGCTTGCGCGACTTGCTTGCCTTCTTCATAGCGCTGCTGGTTTTCTGCTTCTTCCAGCGGAGTCGTCAGTGAATTGCGCAGGGGAAAGCGTGAAGGCGCAACTTCCTCCTCACTAATCTCTTCAGTATCGCCGGACACGACCGTACCTATCAATGGCAAACGCCAGACTGCGCCCTCTGCGTCAGAAGCCGTAGTCTGCGCATGAAACAGCGGGTTGCCGTGCATGCTGACATTGAGTACATCAACAATCGCTGGTGCATTCCTGCGTGTCTGGTTGGTACGTAAAACCCGTGCACCCTGCGCTGCCAGCATGTTTTGTGCAGCAGTAAACACTCTCGGTTCAGCACGGCGAAAACGATAAATAGATTGCTTTGGGTCGCCCACCACAAACACGCTGGGCTTGGCACCATCATCCCCATAGGCTTCCAGCCAGGCTTGCACTATGCCCCATTGCAGGGGATTGGTATCCTGGAATTCATCCAGCAAAATATGCTTGTAACGCGCATCAAGGCGGCTATGCAGATAGGCTGCATATTCTTCATTGCTGAGCAGTCTATATGCCTGCCATTCGAGATCAGCAAAATCAAATACCCGCTGGTCAGCCTTGAGGCTTTGATAGCATTCAAGATAAGCCGTGCCAACCGAGAACAGGGCTTCATTGACTTGCATGACCATTTTTTCAGCGCTGCGTTTTTGCAGTTGAAGCAGCGCCTGCACTATCGCTACACATTCATCTTCAAAGGCATTGATCTGGTCCAGGCCCAGGTGTTTTTCTATGGATGCGACCAGGGCCTTGACCTTGACATTGTGCGAGCGAATATTACCCTGACCATTGATGAAGCCATCACAAATCATGGCAAAAGCGTCCAGGCTGGGGCCATCCGTCAAACCCTGCTCTATCTTGCTGGCATTGGTCTGGTTATTCTTTGAACCCTGGCCCAATACCAGGGCCATATGGGCAATGCGCTGGTATAGCTGGGCATCATCCCAAATGCTGAGGCGCGCATCCTGGTACAGGTCTGCGCCGCATAAATCACGTAACCAGTCCAGCGGGCCACCCAGTTCGATTTGCTGGTTACTGGCCCACCATTCTGCCCGCTTATCGAGGAAGGCTTCCAGCATTTCACGGGCATTGAAGTCACCAATTTCCTGATACAGGAATAGCAGTGCCTCCTTGATCTCTGCATGCTCTTCCTGCGCCAGCATCTGCATGAGCTGGCCATAGGCTTCGCGCTGTATATCGCCACTGGCCTCGACTAGCGTAAAGCCATGTGGCACGCCAGATGCCAGCGGTGCCAGTTGTATCAGTCGGCCAAACCAGCTATGGAAGGTATCCAGTGATAGCGACTGCGGGCTGGACAAGACCTTTTCATACAGGCCGCGTGCCAGCGGTATGACGTTCTGTAAATCAGCCTCGGCTATGCCGCGCTCAGTCAGCAATTGCCGCACATGGGCGATATCTGCCAGTGCCAGTTCATGCAGCAAATCCATGAGACGTTCGCGCATTTCCTGCGCAGCCTTGCGAGTAAAGGTAATCGCCAATAATTCAGCCGGTTCTGCCCCGGCCAGCAATAGGCGCAACATGCGTGATACCAGCAGCCAGGTCTTGCCGCTACCGGCACAAGCTTCGACGACGACGCTATGACGCGGGTCACAGGCAGTTGCCGTAAAGTGGGCATGGCTGACAGCCTGGCCATTGACTTCATAAGCCTGTGAGTATTGAGGAGATTCGTTCATCACCATGCCCCCTTGCGGCATAGCCCACGCATTTCACAATACTGGCAATTTGCTTCTACCCCATGGGCTGGCAAGCTTGCACCTTTCTGTATCGCGAACATGCTGGTTTTAATCGCCAGTGCCAGTTCAGAAACCCAGCGTTCAAAATCGTCGGCAGCGACATCACCAGCCTTGCCCTGGCTGAGTTCCAGTGCCACATAATTGCCTGAGCTGACAGGTAAATCCGTCAGCAAGCCATAAAATGGCAATTGATGATCTTCACCTTCCTTCAGCCTTCGGCGCAGATCTATCAGGTTTTTAGTCTTGTAATCGAGTACTGCCACTTCACCATTCATATTTCTGTCTATGCGGTCTATGCGACCTTTGAGCATGATCTGGCCGCCTTGCCATTCCAGCGTCTTTTCATTCTTGATTTCACCCATGTCAAACTGCCAGCCAGCTTCTTCATGTGCCTGCATCCAGGCGAAATAGGCGGGGATGACTTTATCCCAGCGCACGCTATAAGCTAGTGCCGCCGGGCTTTTTTGCAAGACATCAGCAAAAAAATCAGCGGATATGCTGCGCAACAAGGCTTCTTTATCTACACCAGGTTGCGTGGCTTGCGCTAGCTTCAACTCCTCATGGTAACGCTTGAGGATGGCATGCAACCAGTCACCATAGTCGCGCTTTTCCGGCATGTCAGACAGTTCATCAAGCGCACTCAAACCCAGCATGCGCCCGGCAAAAAACTGATAAGGACACACCACCAGACTGGTGTAGGCACTGGCAGATAAAGTCGCTGGCAACAGCGCAGCCGCAGAGGGCGCGGGCATGTGTTGAGTACTGACTTGCAAGGTCCTGACTGGCAAATCCAGGGGGTGGCTATCCAGCACGCCTTGCTGGGTACGCTCCAGTGTCAGTCCCAGTTGTTCCAGCCAGGGGCTGACGGGATTATGTTCACCATTCAGGCTGCCCTGCCAGGATAGAACAATGTCCGCATTACTCAGCAATAGCTCGGCAAAGTCACGCAATTGCTGTTGCTGGCGCGACTCGCGGGTTTCCAGCCCACATTCACGCCTGACTGCATTGGCAAAAAACAAAATCTCGCTGGCTTGCGATGGCAGGTGGGAAGCATCCGCCCCCACCAGTAACACTGCATCAAAGGGACGCAAACGCGCACCATTCAGCGGCAACATGACCACGCGCTTGTCAGTATGTGCGAACACAAATGCCGTGCTTTCCAGTTGCAGATTTATCAGGGCACGCCATTCAGCAAAGGTGAATGGGGTTTTCAAATCCTGGCAGGCGAGCTGCAATTTCTGTAGCAATTGTATGATTTGTGCGCCAGCCGGGTCTGCCTGGAAGGCATTGAACATGGAGAGATCAAAGAACACCTGCAGGCTCAGTGCACTCCATTCAGACAAGCTGCGCCTGCCACTGAAATTGCCCGCCTGCCGGGACATGGACCTGATCCAGCGGCTGGCTGGCCCTGTATCCTTGCCCGCATCCAGTGCAGCCAGGACAGATTCCCAGCCGCCCAGCACATTGGCGCGGCGCAAGACCAGTTCTATGCGCATGACCAGGTCGGCCTTAGCGGCGATGGCATCCTGCTCAGGCTCAGTATTATCCGGGTCTTTCCACTGCAGATAAGGTGACTTCAAAAAATCCAGCAAGGCCATGGTATCTGCCCGCGTGGTCACCACTTCCAGCCAGGCGGCAATAGCTGCCGCAGCACGGGTGGTGGACAGCTTCCAGCCGGTTTCATCGGCCACCATGATCTGCGCGCGTTCCAGCAAGGCGCGTATGCGACGGGAGACGACGCGGTCTTGCGCGACTACGGCCACGCTTTGCTTGCCTGCCTGCAGCCAGTTGATGATGGTTTGCGCACCCTGCACGGCCTCATCTTCCAGCGAAGTGGCGCGGCACAGGCGTATGTGGGAGGTGTCTACATACTCAGTCAGGGCTTGCTGATGCTGGCTGCCGGTATCCTGCAAACCCGGCCAGGCATGGTAATAAGGCTGCGGCAAGGTATGCGCGCGCCAGTCCAGGCTGATTTGCAACACGCTTTGTTTTTTGGCCCAGGCTTGCAAAAAAGCGTTTTCCATGGGATTGGGCAAGGTGGGGGCTATCCACAGCAAAGGCTCGCTGGCCTGTGCGGCAATTTGCAGCAATTGCGCATAGCGTTTTACCTGCGGGTCATTACCATCAAGCTGGCTCTGCCAGACTGACCATACCAATTGCGTTTCTTCTGACAATAAGGCTTGTGCAGGCGCGGGCAGTTGTGCCAGCGCCGCTTGCCAGTCTTTTTCCAGCTTGCTTTTGTCTTTGCCTACGGTGGGCAATAAGACCGCAGTCAGCTCATCGGACAGCATCAACAGGGTTTGCGCCAGCGGCAATAAATCTGTATTGCGACGCGCACCAAATAATTTCTTTAACCAGGGGTGCTGGCGCAATTCTGCATACAGCCCCATCAGTCTTTCGCTCGCATCCCCTCCCGTGCTATTTTGCAGCGCAATATCCGGCACCTGCATTTCCAGCAAGGCAAACAGGGTTTGTATGCGCGGCGGGATGAAATTGCCCTGCAATACCGTTCCCAGTGCTCTTAGTAAGAGGTGGGCATGCTGATATGTTGGTACGATGACCCTCACAGCAGAAAAATCACGCTCTTGTTGACGTCCCCAGCCTTGCTCCCTGGCCGCGCGCAAAAAAGCCTGGGCAGCCTGTTGCCAGAATAGAGGGCCAGCGGGTATCAGTTGGGGATTATGTAGCATGGAGAAAGTGGTGGTTTTGCCGGTAGAGCAAGTATACTATGCGACGGCCCTGCCATTTTAGGCTCAAGCATGACACTTTTCTAAAAAATAGGTTATTATCTACCGCATAGCTAACCACGCCTGACTCATTTTGCTTTAGTCACGGTGCAGCACTATTCAACACCATTGAATTCGTGACTATCACCCCCAGATTCAAATCAGAATGCGGCGCTGTCCAAAAATTCCGACATTCAGTGGCGCTGTTACCCCTTAATTTTTCCCTCTCGTTGAGGATTCCATGAGCGAAAACATCAAATATGTAAGCGATGCTTCATTCGAAGCAGACGTATTGAAATCTAACGTACCAGTATTGGTCGATTTTTGGGCTGAATGGTGTGGTCCTTGCAAAATGATCGCCCCTATCCTGGAAGAAGTTGCCAAAGAATACAATGGCAAGATCGTCATCGCCAAGATGGATGTAGATGCAAACCAGGCAATTCCTGCCAAGTTTGGTATCCGTGGCATTCCTACCCTGATCTTGTTCAAAGACGGTGCTGCCGCAGCACAAAAAGTAGGTGCATTGGCAAAAGGCCAATTAACCTCTTTCATTGACAGTAATATTTAAGGTATTATTGCGGTCTGAAACTTTAAAGCTGCAAACAACAAAATTGTTTGCAGCTTTAAATCAGGAGACAGGCGACCTGAGCTGACGGAGAATTGATTCCCATAAGCAAGGCAAGCACTCAGACCAATATTGAATAATATTAATTAAAACGAAAACCAAGACAGAAATTCTTTCTATCCTGTTTAATCCGTAGTTCCTCTGCTCACTCCCCCACCCCATAATCCCATCCCGGGACACTCACCATGCATCTATCTGAACTAAAGGCCTTACACGTATCCGCTTTATTGGAAATGGCCATAGGACTCGATATTGATAATGCTGCGCGTATGCGCAAGCAGGAATTGATGTTCGCGATCCTTAAAAAACGTGCAAAATCAGGCGAACAAATTTTTGGCGATGGCGCCCTTGAAGTCCTGCCTGACGGCTTTGGCTTCCTGCGCTCACCAGATGCCAGCTACATGGCCTCGACTGATGACATCTATATTTCTCCTTCACAAATCCGCCGTTTCAATCTGCATACTGGCGATTCCATCGAAGGTGAAGTGCGCACGCCAAAAGACGGTGAACGTTATTTTGCATTGGTGAAGGTGGACAAGGTCAATGGCGAATCGCCAGAAGCCTCCAAGCACCGCATCCTGTTTGAAAATCTGACGCCGCTGCACCCGAACAAGGTATTGACACTCGAACGCGAAATGCGCGGCGAAGAAAATACCACAGGCCGTATCATCGACATGATCGCCCCTATCGGTCGTGGCCAACGCGGTTTGCTGGTAGCGTCACCAAAATCCGGTAAGTCCGTCATGCTGCAACACGTAGCACACGCGATTACCACCAATCACCCTGACGTTACTTTGATCGTTTTGCTGATCGATGAACGTCCGGAAGAAGTGACCGAGATGCAGCGTTCGGTACGCGGTGAAGTGGTCGCATCGACTTTCGATGAACCAGCTACCCGTCACGTACAAGTTGCTGAAATGGTGCTGGAAAAAGCCAAGCGCCTCGTCGAAATGAAAAAAGACGTGGTCATCCTGCTGGATTCCATCACCCGTCTGGCACGTGCCTACAATACTGTCATCCCTGCTTCTGGCAAGGTCTTGACTGGTGGTGTGGATGCAAACGCACTGCAACGTCCAAAACGCTTTTTCGGCGCAGCACGTAATGTAGAAGAGGGCGGCTCACTGACCATCATCGCAACTGCCCTGATCGAAACCGGCAGCCGTATGGATGATGTGATCTACGAAGAGTTCAAAGGCACGGGCAATATGGAAGTTCATCTGGAACGCCGCCTTGCTGAAAAACGCGTCTACCCAGCCATCAACCTGAATAAATCCGGCACCCGTCGTGAAGAATTGCTGATCAAACCGGATCAGCTGCAAAAGATCTGGATTTTGCGCAAGTTGCTGTATAGCATGGACGAAATCGAAGCAATGGAGTTCATCCTCGACAAGATGAAAGCCACGAAAAACAACGCAGAGTTTTTTGAAATGATGCGCAGAGGCGGTTAAACTCCCCTCCTGTTTTCAGGCTAAAAAGCCGTCACTTTTGTGACGGCTTTTTTTTGTTCATTGGTTTGCTAGCTCGCGGCTTTCAACAATACTATCGTCACCAAAAATGAAGTATCGCTGACCGCCGTTACAGCATGCGGCAAACCAGCCTCCAGATACAGTAGATCGCCTGCATGCATGATCATCGGCCCAGCCTGCAGTTCGATTTGTACCTCACCACTCAGGCATTGTATGGTGATGGGGCCCTGAACATGATGTGAAGGCAAGCTCCTGCCCTGCACCAGATGCATGCGTATGACTTCCAGATGCTCGTCTTTAAACAAGGCGTGCGCTGGCACTTTCAGCAATTGTGCCTCCGGCAACAACAAATTAGCCATTTCTCCTGAACGCAAATGGGGCGTGGCCATGTTATCTCTCCTTTAGTGCAACCAGGCCTGACGGCTTGAGTAGCGCAGAATTATGTTGCCACATGAAAATCAATAATGATTTCACCTGGCTCTTGCGAAACATAGGCCACTTTTACACCCGTGCCAAAGTGTTGTGCGATCTGAGCGAGCAAGGGTAAGGGATTATGGTCATTACAAAAACGCATGGTTTCTCCCGGCCTTAATGCTGACAAGGCGCCAAAGATCGCAGCATGGCGAAAACGCTTGGCAACGCCGCGTGCATCAAATTCATATACGCCATCGGCCAAAACGGGAATGGAACAATCATGAGCCATGATGAAACTCCTTTAAATATAGATGAGAATAAGCAAAAAACACAGGGGGGAGTCATTCCCCCCTGAATAAATAACTAAAGCTTGTTGGAAGCCTTGGCATAAGTCATATCAAGCGCACTTGCCCGCATGCGCTTTTTACCAAACAGCAGGCGCAAGGCAAATATAGCCAGACAGACGACACCAACAGAGAACACGACGTCACCAGGAACCCGCAACCAGACCAGGGTTTCCATGAAGTGTGAATGGATGACCTCGGGTGAACGCGCATACCACATGCCCTTGCTGATGCTTGCCACAGCCTGGTAAATCCCGGCAGGCACCAACGACATGAACACCATCATCGCCAGGCCAATATTGAGCAGCCAGAACATTGCCTGCAACAATTTATCAGACCACAGCGCGCGCTCAGACAAGCCTCTCAGGCAGAACAGCAACAAACCTATACCCAGCATGCCGTAGACACCAAACAAGGCAGCATGGCCGTGCGCAGCCGTCATGTTCAAGCCTTGCATGTAGTACAGGGCAATAGGGGTATTGATGGAAAAACCCAGCAAACCCGCACCAACAGTGTTCCAGAAACCAACTGCAATAAAACACAGTATCGACCACTTGTAGGCCTGCACCCAGGCTGCTGCTTTTGAGCGCTGATAGTTACGGAAAGCCTCTACACCTATCATGGCCAGCGGCACAACTTCAAGCGCAGAGAACATGGCACCAATGGCGATGACAAAAGTTGGTGTGCCGGTGAAATACAGATGATGCAAAGTCCCCAGGATGCCGCCAAACAGGAAGACGATGGTTTCCAGGATAATCGCACTATTTGCCGTTGCTGCGCGTATCAGGCCCAGGCGGGTGAACAGCAGGGCAATGACTGCGGTAGCAAACACTTCAAAGAAGCCTTCTACCCACAGATGCACCAGCCACCAGCGCCAGTATTCAATCATGGAGTAATGGGTATGTGGCCCCCAGGTCAGTGAGGTGGCATAGAAACCGCCTATGCACATGGCAGCCAGGAATACCATGGCAATCAAGCCACGACTCTCGGATGGTTTTTTCAGTGCAGGCATCAAACCACGTCCCAGCAAGGTCACCCAGAACAACAGGCCGACGAACAAGAGTATTTGCCAGACCCGGCCCATGCTGGTGAATTCCAGCCCCTGGTTGCCTATCCAGAAACTGAACTCATTACCTTTGTGTTGCAGGCTGCCCAGCCAGCCAAATGCGGTGGAGCCGACCACGATAAACAGCAAGGCATAAAACAGCACATTGACACCAAGCTTCTGGAACTTAGGCTCATGACCAGAAATGGCGGGCGCAATATACAGGCCCGTCGCCAGCCAGGCTGTGGCTATCCACAGGACGGCAAATTGCGTATGTATGGTGCGGCTGACAGTGAACGGCAATATGTCAGCCAGCGGAAAACCAAAGAAGCTGTGGCCTTCGACTGCATAATGGGCAGTAATCACGCCCATGCAAACTTGCGCCAGTATCAAGCCTATGACGACATAGAAATACTTCCTGGTTGCACGCATGGAAGGAGTAGGCTTCAGGTCAAACAAAGGGTCAGCCTTGGGTGGTACAGGGTCCCCCTCCTCCTTGCTGATGGAATGATAGAAAATCATACCGGCAATGGCAGCGATCATCAGTATGACACTGGCGATGGACCATATACCAGCTCCTGCAGTCGGTGTATTATTGACCAGGGGCTCATGCGGCCAGTTGCTGGTATAGCTGAGGTCAGCAGCGCCCGGCCTGTCTGTAGCGGCGGCCCAGGCTGACCAGAAAAAGAATGCCGGCAAGGCTTGCAAGTCCTTGATTTCTGGCAGGCTACCGCGATTCATCGCATATTGCTCACGCAATTTTTCCAATGAAGGATCATTGCCAAACAAGGCCATATAATGCTGCGCCACACTTTGTATAGCCTTGGCACGGCCCACACTCACAGTAATCACATTGCCAGAGGCATCGTAGGTATTGCGCCGCATTTCTTCTTTGAGGCGGGCCTTCAACTCGGCCTGGCGACCCGGACTGAGTTGTTCATAAGATGTCTGCGCCTCTTTTTGCGCCCAGATGTCGAGCAGAGCCAGTGATTCGCGGTGCAACCAGTCAGCGGACCAATCAGGTGCGACATAACTACCATGGCCCCATACCGTGCCAAGCTGCTGCCCACCCGCAGATAGCCATGCTTCCTGACCGAGCAGCACCTGTCCTTCTGAAAATATGACAGTGCCATCAGCACTGACGACTTGTTTGGGAATAGGCGGCGCAGTCAAGTAAATTTCTGTGCCCACCCAGCCAAGGACGGTAAATGACAGAACACAGATGACAGCGAGCCAAGTCCAGAGTTTACGCGTGGCATGCATGGCGTGATTCCTTATTGGTGAATTGAAAGAGTTTCCTGATACAAAACCTGTTTTACCTGCAGCGATGCTGCGACAGAAACAAGTCTGATTCATTAAAGATTCATTTTATATGTATGTATTTGAAGATACAAAGAAAATACATGTTTAATGAAAAACCCTTGATGAAGATCAATTTTATGAGATTTATAAGGCCAGGTTTATAAACATCTATACTATATGCATCTTAACGAGCTAATGCGGAGTGCTCATGCCTCCCATTGCATGCACAGCACTTAGGAACCATGATGAGACTGACCGCATTTACCGACTACACCTTGCGCACCCTGATGTATCTGGCACAACATGAGGACAGGCTGGTGACCATACAGGAGATTGCCGAGTTGCACAGCATCTCGAAAAGCCACCTGACCAAGGTGGTACATCAACTGGGAATGTCGAATATGGTAGAAACCATACGTGGTCGCAACGGTGGTCTGAAACTGAATCTGCCGCCGGAAAAAATTAATATAGGTGATGTAGTACGCAACGCCGAATCTGATTTCGATATGGCCGAGTGCTTTGACCGTGACAGCAATACTTGCTCCTACTCAGGTGCCTGTATTTTAAAAGGCGTACTGAGCCGTGCTACAGATTCCTATCTATCGGTGCTTGATGCAGTGACACTGGCCGACCTGGTCGCGCAAAAAAACAGCATTGGCAAAATCCAGCTTTTTGCTGGCAAGAAAATAAAGCGGATATGACATACGCTCCTGCCATCAATCTGTTGTTATCAGGCACTCTGCATTGAAAAACCATGTCCTGCCGGTAAAAGTTTCCAGCTTCTTATTTCATATCAAGGATTTTTGAGAAATACACCAGTATTGTGAACAGCAAAGTAATTTCCCTGGTTTTCTGGCCTACACATACAAAAGGTGTTCAAATGAAAGACATTTTCAGAGGATTTTCCGCATCCCTGCTTGCACGCATCTTGTTCGTTTCGCTGTTCCTGACTGTGTCAGCACACGCGGCGGAGACTAAAGATAGTAAAAACAACAAAGGTGCTGGCGACTTTGGCCCTCCTCAGGGGCCAGTCATACACGCGGTACTGACCAGCCCACCATTTGTTCCCCCGCCAATAAAGCGCAACCATCCGGCAAAAGTCATAGTCGAGCTGGAAGTCGTGGAAAAGGAAATGGCTATCTCTGAAGGTGTGAAATACATGTTCTGGACCTTCGGCGGCACGGTACCAGGCAGCTTCATTCGTGTGCGCCAGGGTGATACGGTTGAATTCCACCTCAAGAATCACCCCAGCAGCAAAATGCCACACAATATTGACTTGCATGGCGTAACTGGCCCTGGTGGTGGTGCATCTTCCAGTTTCACAGCGCCTGGCCATGAATCACAATTCACTTTCAAGGCACTCAATGAAGGCATCTATGTTTATCACTGCGCAACCGCACCTGTGGGCATGCATGTTGCCAACGGTATGTATGGCCTGATCCTGGTTGAACCACCACAAGGCCTGCCACCCGTAGATCGTGAATACTATGTCATGCAAGGGGATTTCTACACAACCGGCAAATACCGTGAAAAAGGTTACCAGCCTTTCGACATGGAAAAAGCCATCGATGAAAAACCAACTTATGTCCTGTTCAATGGTGCAGAAGGCTCCATGACCGGCGACAAAGCCCTGACTGCCAAAACAGATGAAAAAATTCGCCTGTTCGTCGGTAATGGCGGCCCCAATCTGGTATCGAGCTTCCACGTGATTGGTGCCATCTTCGATAAGGTGCGTTTTGAAGGCGGCAGCAATTTCCAGAAAAATGTACAAACCACACTCATCCCGGCTGGCGGCGCAGCAGTGGTTGAATACCAGACCAAGGTACCAGGCAGCTACGTACTGGTCGATCACTCAATTTTCCGTGCATTCAATAAAGGCGCACTGGCTATCATGAAAGTCGATGGTGCCGAGAAGAAGGATATCTATTCAGGCAAGGAACTGGATTCAGTTTATCTGGGTGACCGTGCGCAAGCCAATCTGTCTGCGGTCAGCACAGCAGCCAAGGCAGCAGAGAGTGGCACGCTGACAGTGCAGGACCAGGTTAATGCAGGCGGACAATTGTTTGCGGGTACCTGCTCAGTCTGCCATCAGGCAAATGGCGCGGGCTTGCCAGGCGTATTCCCGCCATTGGCGCAGTCTGACTACCTCAATGCTGACCCACAAAGATCGATAGGTGTACTGTTGCGTGGTTTAAGTGGCAAAGTCAGCGTCAATGGAAAAGATTTTGAGTCCGTCATGCCAGCCATGAACCAGTTGAATGATGATGAAGTCGCCAATATCCTGACTTATGTACTGAATAGTTGGGGCAACAAGGGCGGACGCATACTGGCCAGTGAAGTCAAGGCTGAGCGTGCCATGGCTGTGCCTGCCAAAGCTGCAGCGCATTAAATCTCATCAACTAAACGATCCATCGGTCAATAGATCAACATATGGCGAACTGTAACAGGCGTGGCAGCAAATCAAAGTTAGGGCAGGCTTTGCTGGGAGCAGTCTTCTTGCTGACTCCAGCGATCATCTGTGCCGCTGAATATATTGCCATTCCGGGCAAGCAGTTCGCCAGTGTATTGTCTGGCCCAGATGTAAAGGACATGGCCAGGGTCCCATCCTTTTCCATGCGCACCAGCCCGGTAACAACGGGTGAATACCAGCAATTCCTACGCACACATCCTGAATGGCAGCGGGATCAGATCGCCTCTATCTTTGCAGATGCCAGCTATTTACATGCCTGGACCTCAACAAGCGATGTGGGTAATGAAACAAAATCAACGCAGGCAGTCACCAGCGTCAGCTGGCATGCAGCCCAGGCTTATTGCGAATCGGAAGATGCACGCTTGCCCAGTTGGTATGAGTGGGAGCTCGTGGCAGCCGCAGATGAGCAACATGCCGATGCCCGCAGTGACCCGGCCTGGCGAGCACACATACTCTCTTGGTATTCAGAATCACCAGCCCAGTCGTCAGCCAACATGAGCCATGCGCCAAATTATTATGGTGTCAGGGATATGCATGGCCTGATATGGGAATGGGTCAGTGACTTTAATGCCCTGCTGATCAGCGCAGACAGCCGTACCCAGGGTGATCCGGACAAACTGCAATTCTGCGGTGCAGGTGCCATAAGCCTGCAAAACAAGGAAAACTACGCGATCCTGATGCGGGTAGCCCTGCTGTCATCGCTGACCGGCGCAAGCACGACCGACAATCTGGGTTTCCGCTGCGCGCGTGACCTCAAGGAAGAAAAAAAATGAAATTAACTTTGAACACATGGAAGGCCATTGCGGCCTCTTTTCTAATGCTTGCACTGCATGCACATGCAGGTAGCAGCGAAGCAGTAGCAACAACAAAAGTACAGCCAAAAATACAGCCAATACCAGGTGACTCTGTTTACCGCTTGACTATCGACCTGGAAAATCAGCAAGCCCAAAATTTTAAACTGGCAGACCAGGCCGGTAATATCGTCATCACCAGCATGTTCTACAACTCGTGTGAATATGTTTGCCCCATGCTGATAGACACCATACGGATGCTGGAGAAAAAGCTGGATGAAAAAGAAAAATCCCATCTATCTGTCCTGTTGGTGACACTCGATCCGGCCAGGGACAAGGTCGCCACTTTGCAATCCATCGCCAAAGCCAGGGAACTGGATGCCCAGCACTGGGTACTCGCACGCACCAGTGAAAAATCTGTAAGACAACTGGCTGCGGTATTAAATATTCAATACCGGCAAATGGACACCGGTGAATTCAACCATACCAGCGCCCTCATTTTGCTGGATAAAAATGGTCGCATACTCGCCCGTAGCGGCACGCTGGGATCGGTTGATGATGAATTCTTGCAGAAGGTAAAACTCGCACTCAAAGGCCTGGATGCGAGCACTGCTGCTCCCGCACATTAAATGAATTGGATTGAGCAGGTACAAATCTACAATTGAGATAAAGGAAAAAAGCCGGGCCACCAACAGGCGCCAGGTACCCGGCTTTTAAATTAACAGTCTTGCAGATCAGCCACGTACCTGATCATCCGTTTTTTCCTTGTGAATTTTCTTGGACTGATGGTTTTCAGCATGCTGGATGTTACGCTGTTCAGCTGCGCCGACATGACCATTTCTGGCCGCAACAGCTTCTTTGTGATCAACGCTTGCCTGGCCTTTTTCCAGCTTTGCCACTTCATGATTGGTCAGCTCACCAGACTTGACGCCATTTTCGACACGTTGTTGCTGGTTCACGTTTCTTTGTACATCAGCCTGCATGCGTTTGCTGGATACTGAGTTGGGATTACCGACCTGGGCATCATGCTTCTCCGCATAAATATCAGCGCTGGCCTTGTCCTGCATTCTCGCCAATTTGTTTTTCTCTTGCTGGTTCAGCTTGCCATCTTTCAAGGCCTTGTGTTCTTCATGCGCTATTGCTGCCTGCTCTCGCTCCAGTTTACCGGCTTCCTTAGTCGTCAGCTGCCCGGTTTTCAAGCCGTCTTCTATACGTGTTTGCTGGCTCACATTACGCTGCACGTCGCTACTGACGCCTTGCGCGAATACGGAACCTGTCAGCAAACCAGCCAATAACAAGGGGATAAATTTTGTTTTCATGATGCAATCCTTATGTGGTGTTAAGTTACTTGTGCTAGTCACATGCTTATAACGACTCATCAGAAAGTGCCGATGACAGCAAAGCTGTAAGAGAGCGTAACAAGCGTAAGTAGCGAAATGTAACATTCCCGAGAATTGCAAACAAAAAAACGGGCCAGTCTTGAGACCGGCCCGCGTTTTACTTCTTTTACCTGACTGCCTCTGGACTTACTTGCTGGCCAGAGCCTCAGGCTTGCTCCAACCGCCACCAACTGCCTTGTAGATGCTGACCACAGCAGACAATTGCGCACGCTTGCTGTCTATAAGACTGGCTTGTGCCTGGAACAGATCACGTTGTGCATTCAAGACTTCCAGATAGCTGCTATAGCCATTCTTGTAGCGCAAATCGGCCAGACGCAAGGAATCTTTCAAGGCAGTGACCCTGCGCTCGGAAGCTGCATTGACCTGCTCATTGGCAGCCGTATTGTTCAAGGCATCGTGCACATCGCGGAAAGCACCCTGCACTGCCTGCACATATTGTGCCAGCGCCTGGTTCTTGCGCGCTTCAGCCCCTTGCACTACCGCGCCAATTGCACCAGCACGGAAAACTGGTTGCGCCAGACTACTGCCCAGGCTCCACAACAGTGAAGCCGGGTTCAGCAAGTCCTGGAATACACGGGATTCATAACCAGCCGTCGTCGTCAATTTGACGCTAGGGAAATATTGCGACTTGGCCTGGCCGATATCGGCATTGGCAGCGACCAGTGCCTGCTCTGCCGACAAGATATCCGGGCGGCGGTTCAGCAAATCTGACGGTAAGTCTGCTGGCATGACCAGTTGCTGATGCAGGTTGTCTATCTCGTTACCACGGGCAATCACAGGCTGTGCGATGGCGCTGGCAGAACGGCCCAGCAAGACTGCCAGTGTGGATTCTATGTTTGACAAGGCTTGCTTGGCTTGAGCATAACTGATGTCCGATGCGGCCGCTTCAGATTCAGCTACATGCAAATCAAGTTCGCTGGTTGCACCTGCCTTGAAACGGCGCTGTTGCAAACGCAGGTTTTCCTGGCGGGTTTTCAGGGTCGAATCAGCCAGGGCCAGTTGTGCATCTGCTGCGCGCATGGCGAAATAAGTCTGCGCCACATTCGCATACAGGCTGCTCTGCACCAGACCACGGCTGGCTTCCTGCGCCAGCAGACGGGCGCGGGCTGCTTCATCCGCACGCGCCAGCTTGCCCCAGAAATCGACTTCATAGGAAGCTGTCAGGCTCAGTTGAAAGTCTTTGCTGTACGGGCTGACACCGGTAC
Source organism: Undibacterium sp. JH2W (assembly GCF_049340425.1). Classification (NCBI taxonomy): domain Bacteria; kingdom Pseudomonadati; phylum Pseudomonadota; class Betaproteobacteria; order Burkholderiales; family Oxalobacteraceae; genus Undibacterium; species Undibacterium sp. JH2W. Next base: position 20,540 of record NZ_JBMPOT010000025.1, read on the forward strand.
CCAGCTTGCCTGCATTTTCACTGGTGCGGGTACGGGTTGCGCCCAAGTTAGCGTCAACACTGGGATAACGGTTCGAATTGGCACCTACAGCAACGGCACGCGCTTCTTCTATGCGGGCAGCAGCCAGGACCAGGTCCTGATTATTTTTTGCTGCTTCATCCAGCAAACCATCCAGCACCGGGTCTTGAAAACTTTTCCACCAGGCAGCATAGTCAACCGCGACCTGCTTGTTTTGTGTCGCGACAACGCCCAGGCTGACGGGTGTTTCCAGCGCAGGGCGCTGGTAATCAGGCCCCACCGAAGCGCAGCCTGCCAGCACCATGCTGGCGACCAGCGTTGTTAATATAAATTTTGTTCCAGACATTATTTTTCCTTCACATCTGTATGAGCTGCATTGTTCAAGACGTGGACAGGGTGCTCAAAATCTTGCTCTGTGGTTTTCAAGCGTTTGTCATTGATCAGCTTGAAGAACAAAGGCACGAAGAAGATCGCCAGGAAAGTCGCTGCCAGCATACCGCCCAATACACCCGTACCCAGGGATTGACGTGCCGCAGCACCTGCACCGTGCGAGAAAGCCAGTGGCACCACACCGAGGATAAAGGCCAGCGATGTCATCAGAATAGGACGGAAACGCAAGCGTGCTGCTTCCAGCGCCGCAGCCACTGGCGCATAACCTTCATGCACTTTCATGACCGCAAATTCCACAATCAGAATCGCATTCTTCGCCGACAGCCCCAACAACGTCACCAGACCGATCTGGAAGTAGACGTCATTATTGAAGTGACGCAGATACACCGCCAGCAAGGCACCAAAAATACCAAAAGGCATAGCCAGCAAGACCGAGAATGGCAAAGACCATTTTTCATACTGGGCAGCCAGGATCAGGAAAATCATCAAGACACCAGCACCCAGGGCCAGACCAGCCGCGTTGCTGCTGCGTTTTTCCTGGAAGGATGCACCACCCCAGTCATACACTACATCAGCAGGCAAGACTTTTTTGGCGGCTCTTTCCATCGCTGCAATTGCCTGACCAGAACTGAAACCTGGCTTGGCATCACCCAGCAATTTGATCGAAGGCAGAGCATTGAAACGCTGTACAGAATCAGGACCAGTAATGAACTTGATGGTCGTGAAAGCACGCACAGGTATCATCTGCCCCGTGGCAGAACGCACATACATGCTGCCTATGTCTTCTGGCTTGGCGCGATACTGGCCTTCGGCCTGCAACTGCACAGTATAGATACGACCGTTCTTGTTGAAGTCATTGACATAGTAACTACCCATGGTCGCTGCCAAGGTGTTATAGACATCGGACAAGGCCACACCCATGGAACGTGCTTTTTCATTATCCACATCAACAAACAATTGTGGGGAGTTAGCTTGCCACAAGGTTTTAACACCAGCCAATTCTGGCTGCTTGTTGGCTTCAGCAATCAGCAAAGGCAAGAGCTGCGCCAGACGCTTGACGCCACCTTCACCGGCATTTTGCAGATAGAACTCAAAGCCACCGGTCTGACCCAGGCCCTGAATCGCAGGAGGAGCAAAGAACAAAGGCAAGCCTTCTTTGATACGGCCAGTTTTCATATAGCTTTCACCCACCAGTTGCTGTGCAGACTGGTGACGTTCTTCCCAAGGCTTCAGCGGGAAGAACATGGTTGCAGCAGAAGATTTCAAACCGCCACCACCCAGGAAATCCAGACCAACCAGGGCAAAGGTAGTATCGATATTCTTGTTGGTTTTCATGATGGATTCAACTTCACGCACCATCGCATCAGTACGATCCAGCGAAGCACCATCAGGCATGATGGCTGCACCAATGAAATAACCCTGATCTTCATCCGGCACCAAACCACCAGGCACGTTTTTCCACAACAAGCCAGTCAGGGCAACCATGCCCAATACTAGTGCCACACCCAATACTGCACGCTTCATGAAGAAGGTCACGCCATTGGTATAACGCTTGGTCAAACGCAGGAAAGCCGCATTAAACCAGGTAAAGAAACGGTTATGATTTTCTGAACCCGGTTTGAGCAGGATCGCACACAAGGCTGGTGTCAAAGTCAAAGCAACGATACCGGACAAGACCACAGCGATAGAAATCGTCACCGAGAACTGGCGATACAATTCACCCGCCAGGCCACCCAGGAAAGCGATAGGACCAAAGGCAGCAACCAGCACCAGCACAATCGCGATAACCGGACCTGTTACTTCATGCATGGCTTCAATCGCTGCATCTTTTGGTGACATGCCTTCTTCATTCATCAGACGCTCAACGTTTTCGAGCACCACGATGGCATCATCCACCACGATACCGATCGCCAACACCATACCGAACAAGGTCAGGGTATTGATACTGTAGCCCAGCAAATGCAGACCCGCCATGGTACCGATCAAGGATACCGGCACTGCCAGTGTAGGGATGATGGTTGCGCGCCAGCTTTGCAGGAACAAATACACCACGATGAATACCAGTACCATCGCCTCTGCCAGGGTTTTCAATACCTCAGCAATCGACTCGGTGACGAAAGGTGTGGTGTCATACGGTGTGGCATATTCCATGCCTTCCGGGAACTTGGCTTTCAAGTCTTTCAGGGTCTGTTCCACTGCCTTGCGGGTTTCCAGCGCATTCGCGCCGGTTTGCAAGAACACACCGATGTTGGCTGAAGGGTGACCATTGACGCGGCCATACAGGTTGTAATCCTTGGAACCCAGCTCTACCCGTGCCACATCACTGATACGGACGGCAGAGCCACCTTTGGCAGACTTGATGATGATATTGGCAAACTCAGACGGTTCCAGCAAGCGGCCCTTGGCCGTCACTGTCATCGTCAATTCTTCGGTGTTGTTTGGTGGCGCACCTACTTTACCTGCAGCGTACTGGGCATTTTGCTCGGTCACTGCATTGGAGATATCGGCAACCGTCACGCCCAATTGCGCCATGCGGTCAGGACGCATCCAGATACGCATTGCATAATCTTTGGCACCAAAAATCTGTACGTTGGTTGTACCTGGCACGCGTTTCAATGCATCCAGCACATTCTGGGTGGCATAGTTGGACAGGAACAAGGCATCGTAACGATTGTCTGGCGAAAACAAGGCCGCAACCACAAGGAAGTTGGACGAGCTCTTGGACACAGTCACACCCTGACGCCTTACCTCTTGCGGCAATTTGGCATCAGCCTGGCGCACACGGTTATTGACGTTAACTGCTGCAATATCCAGATTGGTGCCTACTTCAAAAGTCACGTTGATGGAAACGCGACCATCGGCAGACGAGACCGAATCCATATACAGCATATGCTCAACACCATTGATTTGTTCTTCAATAGGTGCGGCCACTGTGCGTTCTATCACCTCGGCAGATGCGCCTGGATAAAAAGCAGTCACGTTCACTACCGGCGGAGAGATCTCCGGGTAGCGCGAAATCGGCAGGACGCGCAATGCGGCCAGACCGGCCAGCACGATGATCAGCGACAAGACAGTCGCGAAGATCGGCCGGTTAATAAAGAATTTTGAGAACATGAATTATTCCTTGTAGCCTTTAGCTTTGTTATGCAGCAAATTTTCAGCTTGATACTTTGGCTTAAATATAGGGCTTAGTGTTTTGCTTCGGCGCTGGCCGAGCTTGCCGCGCTGGCCGCACTTGCTGCTGGTGCAGATGCACTGGATGCTGCTGCTTTGCCTTCTGCGCCATGAGCACCGCCCGGTGCACCCGCTGGCGCTGGCACAGCAGCAGCCTTGGCGGTAATCGCTATTGGCGTGACCGTCATGCCTGGATCATGCGCCTTGATGAAACCATCCACCAATACACGGTCACCACCTTGCAAACCCTTGGTCACTATCCATTCGCCATGGGACCAGCCATCGAGCTCAATCGGCTTGGGTACCAGCTTGTTATCAGGCGACACCGTGAACACGATCTTGCCCATGGGGCTGTCTATCACAGCACGTTGCGGCACTGCAATGGCAGCACTACGGGTAGCGCCACTAAGTATCACACGCACGAACTGGCCAGGGCGCAAAGTACCGTCAGGATTAGGCACCTGGGCACGAGCATCAAAACCACCCGTGTTAGGGTTGATTTTTTCGCTGACAAAATTCATCTTGCCTGTAAGTGGAGACGTGCTGCCATCTGCCAGTTTCAACTGCACATCAAAAGCCAGGCTACCGTTATTGGATTTCTTGCCAGGCAGGGCAATCTTGCCTGCGCCTACATCCTTGCTCAGTTTCAGGTAATCCGCTTCTGGAACGCTGAAGTTGACATAGACAGGATCAGTCTGCACGATAGTCGTCAGCAGGCTATCAGCCGCAGTCACCAGGCTGCCGTTGGATTTGGCAGCAACACCGGTCACACCATCGATAGGTGCCACTACGCGGGTGTAACCAAGATTCAACTTGGCTTCATTGACCTGGGCCTGCACTTGCTTGTAGCTGGCTTCTGCTGTTTCCAGCCCGGATTTGGCATCGTCAAATTCTTTCTGGCTGATAGCTTTTTCTGCGACCAGCGGTGTCAGGCGGGCAAATTCGCGCTTGGCCTGGTTCAGCTTGGCTTCGGCCACGCCAGCAGCAGCTTCGGCAGATGCCAGTTGCGTGCGGTAGGCGCCCTGGTCAATCTGGAACAAGACCGTGCCAGCCTTGACGCGAGAACCCTCTTCATACAAGCGGTTTTCCAGAATACCGGCAACGCGCGCACGCACTTCAGTTTCGCGTGAGCCTGCGGTTTGCGCCGCATATTCAAAATCCATACCCAGGTTGCGTGGCTGTACGGTCACGACATTCACTTCTGGTGGCGGCATCTTGCCCGGGCCCGCCGCATTGGCAGCCCCTTTATCGCCGCAGGCGGCCAGCACCAGCAAAGGCAGGCTGATGGCAGCAATGCGCAAGGCAGGCAGAGCCTGCGTCATCTGGCTGGTGATGGAAGATAGCTTAAATACATTTGTTATTGGTTTTGCAGGGGAGCGCATAGGAGATTCTTTCTTCTAAAAGGAAAGGCGGTATGCTATTATATACATTCACGAATGTTTGTAAATAAGGTTTTTATACAGCCCTATCGTATTACAGGGATTTTGGGTGAGATCCAGATACTTATCAGCCCATGAAAACCACCACTATTTGAGTGCAACAGAGGTGATTCTTCACTAGCCTTATTTGCAAGAATTTTTATGCAAGAATTTTTATGCAAGAATTTTTATAAGACTTTTACAAGACTCTTCGTGAGCCAGTTTTTAATTAACAGGATGGCCGCTGCAATCAGTGTCACGAATGACTGGCGCGGCATTTAAATGCTTTATAAAGCAGCCCAATGAAAGCTTCATGACATCCCGATCTCGTGGGTAGATGAGGGCTAGCAAGATAGGCAAGTAAACAAGTATAAAGCAGACAAGAAATTCCTGCTGCGAGGCAACAAATTTGATCTACAACAGCTCGTTTTTTAAAAAATAGAGCAGTATCAATGCGTAACAATGCAGGTTTAAAAAACTTAAAAACGGTATAAACCGAAATACAAGTCTTACTCATGCAGAGTGATTAGTAGCAAACCTCGGCTTTAGACCGGGTTCACTCTGCAACGTTCACTTACAATACGAAGAGACAGCAAAAAATTTGTACGCAGCAACAAGCTTGCTACGTGCACGAAGGAAACAGAATGGTCAGAAAGACGAAAGAAGAAGCGCAGGAAACCTATAATACCCTGCTCGATGCGGCTGAAAAAGTATTCGCCGCAAAAGGTGTCACCAGTACCACACTCAATGAAGTTGCGACGGCGGCTGGCATGACGCGTGGCGCAATTTACTGGCACTTCAAGGACAAGAGTGCCCTCTTTCAAGCCATGTGTGACCGCGCCTTCCTGCCCATGGAAGCCTTGCTCAATGAGATTGTTTCCACACCACATATAGATCCGCTGGCGGGCATCAAACAATTAAACGTACACTTCCTCAAACTCGTTACTGGCAATGAGAGACAGCGCAATGTCTTCGACATCATCTTTCACCGCTGTGAAAAATCCAACGAGTTGATTTTTTTCCGCGCTGAAAGCGAGAAGCGCAATGAATGCCTGGCCAAAGTCCAGGCACTGATACAGCAAGCAGTTGACCAGGGCAGCCTGCCTGCCAATACCGACACCTGGATAGCCATGCAAGCCATCCATGCCTATGTCATAGGCATAGTCCATGAATGGCTGGAAGACACCTCAGCCTATTGCCTGATCCAGCATGCAGAAGACATGGTGGACATGTTCATTGCCGGCATGGTGGCGCGCCCGCCACTCAAAAAATCAAAGTCACCACAACAAGAGTGCAGCCTGCACATGGCAGAGCAGCATGACTAGACCGGCAGCTTCCAGTCGAAGCGCACCGCCATCATGCGCAACACGAAGCATATGCCCACGCCAAAACCCAGTGCAGCCACTTCACTGACCTGCAGCCAGTTCAGGATCAGGTAAATCCAGCAACCGACAAAGGCGCAAGTCGCATATAAGTGACTGCGCCTGAATACCAGCGGTATTTCATTACAGATAATATCGCGCAAAACCCCGCCAAATATGCCGGTGATGACCCCCATCATGGCACAGACAAACATGGGCATCTCAGCCTCCTGCGCCAGTGAAGCCCCTGTCACGCTGAACAAACCCAGCCCCAGGGCATCAGCCAGGACAATCGCATTTTCTGTCCAGGCATTGCGCAAATGCCGTAAAAACGGAATGGCGATGATGGACATGGCAAAAATAATAATAGGATATTCCTGATTCTCTACCCAGAACAGCGGCCTGCGGTCCAACAACAAATCACGCAGAGTGCCACCACCAAAGGCCGTGATAAACGCCACAGTGAACACTCCCACCACATCCATACGCTTGCGCCGCGCCTCAATAAACCCTGAACTGGCAAATGCCAGTATCCCGGCGACTTCAATGGTATGCAGCATCGAACTCATACCTAGATAGCTCGTCGTCATGTTTCTCCTTCAGGATTTGGTGCAAAAATGGGAATTTTATCAAGTTAGGCAAGGTTTTAGGGTTGATGTTTGTGCGTGTGAAAATCAAGACCTCTCACCACAGAGACACAGAGACACAGAGAAAAACAAGAAAAACAAGAAAAACCAAGAAAAACCAAGAAAAACCAAGAAAAACCACCAAAGGCCAAGAAGTATATGCAAGAAAACAACCTTAAATTCGTCGCTCCTGCGCAGGCAGGAGCCCAGCGGCGTTCGTAGCAAACTAAAATAGCTCATAAAAGCATGTATCAAACACAATATTTCTGAGGGCAGCACCCAAACCGCCCCCTAAATCACGGCATTTAAACAGTGTTACCCTATCACCACGACGACACCCCATCGCAAAAACCCCAATTTTCATTGTATAATCATCGGCTTGGCATTTTGGGCGTCCAAAATCCAGACAATTATTTAACCTTTGGCAAGTGATAATGCAATCGGGTCAAGAAGCAAGACGACCGACGAAGTGCTTATTGGCTACCTACACTATTTTCGAGGCAAGCATGAGAGATGGCATCCACCCAAATTATCGCGAAGTTCTGTTCCACGACGTTTCTTGCGATTTCAAATTCATCACACGTTCAACTATCAACACCAAAGACAAAGGTGAGTTTGAAGGTAAAGAATACCCACTGGTAAAGATCGAGGTTTCTGCAGAATCTCATCCTTTCTACACTGGCAAACACAAAATCGTGGATACAGCCGGTCGCGTTGAAAAATTCCGCCAAAAGTTCGGCAAAGTCGGTTCCAAGACTTCTGTCGCCAACTAATCGGCCAGGGAAACACAGACCCGTCTCAAGTAGCACAGTCTCATGCGTTAGCAAGCTTATCCTTGCTAATACAAAATTGCAGAGTATGCAAGACCGTCTGTGGTTCCCAAGAGTTTTTAGCAAAAAAGGCAGCTCAGGCTGCCTTTTTTGCTAAAGCTTTATCCTACAATAAGCATCCTTTCCCTCCACCATCCAGATATGAAGCCAGTCCGACTTCCTGCTGCTGCAACAGTTGCGCTACCGCGCTGGGGAATCATCGCCCTCTGTCTCCTGTATATCCTGCCTGGCCTGATAGGTCGAGACCCATGGAAAGGCGACGACGCCGCCGGTTTTGGTATCATGTGGACCATGGCGCATGGCAACCTGGCTGACTGGCTATGGCCGCACATCGTCGGCCTGCCCATGCCAGAAGAAGGCCCGCTGGCATTCTGGTTCGGTGCCATATGCATTAAATTATTTGGCTGGTTAGTCGGTGAGCCCATGGCCGCTCGCCTGAGTACTGGCTTTTGCTTCTTGCTGGGTTCACTCTCAGTCTGGTATGCCACTTACCTGCTCGGTCGCAGACCAGAAGCACAACCATTGAAACTGGCCTTTGGTGGCCAGCCCGAAGCACGCGACTTTGGCCGCACCCTGGCCGACGGTGCCCTGTTGATTTACCTGGGTTGCCTGGGCCTCTTATTGCGCAGCCATGAAACCAGCGCCGAAGCCCTGCAGATATCCCTGATCGCCAGCACCCTGTATTTATGCGTGCGCCTGCTGGATGAATCCAGCAAACTGACCGCCGCCAAAATAGGTGGCGTACTTGGCTTGCTGGTGCTGACACGCGGCTGGGTACTGCCCATCGCCCTGGGCGTCAGCCTGCTGGCAGTATGCGTTTATCGTCAGCAACGCCCGCAACTTAAAGCCTTGCTCAGCATCACCCTGCCTGTTGCCGTCATCGTTGCAGGCCTGTGGCTGCTCGCCATCAGTCTGGCACACCCGTATGACAGCTCACCCTATCAGGGCTGGATGCTGTGGAATTACCGCCAATTCAATTTCCCCAATGTGGATAGCATCAGCTACCTGTTCCGCTATGGCATCTGGTTTAGCTGGCCCGCCTGGCCATTTGCTGCCTGGGCCATCTTTGCCTGGCGCAAGCAAGAAAAAGCCATGCACATTTCCTTGCCAGTCAGCTTCCTGATCTGTTTTGGTGTGCTGGCCCTGGTTAACCACCAGTCAGAAGAAGCATTGCTCCTGCCTATACTGCCGCCTCTGGCCATACTCGCCGCATTTGGCTTGCCGACCATGAAACGCAGCGCCATCAATGCAGTGGACTGGTTCTCTGTGATCGTCTTCACTGCAGTAGCAGCATTTATCTGGCTGTACTGGCTGGCTGACCAGACTGGCTGGCCACCTGGCATGGCAAAAAGAGCCGCCAACCTGGTGCCGGGCTATCAGTCCAGTTTCAATATCTTTGTCTTTATCATCGCCCTGGCTGCGACAGTAGCCTGGTTCCGCCTGGTGTACTGGCGAATCTCCAGGCAGCCGGCCGTCTTGTGGCGCGCCGTGGTGTTGTCCAGTGGTGGTGTCATTTTATGCTGGCTCCTGGTGCAAAGCCTGGGCTTGCCGTGGATAGACCAAAAAGTCAGCTATGCCCCATTGTCCAAAGAACTCGCACAAAAAGTGCCGCCCAATATGGGCTGCATACAAGCCCACATAGGCCCATCCCAACGCGCGTCATTTGCTTATTTTGGCAAGCTGCAGTTTGCCGGTTTCTCTGATCATGATTGTCGGCTTTTGCTGGTACAAGACAGTAAAACATCCCTGCATGAAAGTGCCCTGCCAGCAGAATACAAACAAGAACAATGGACCGCCATCTGGTCTGGCCATCGCGCCGCCGACCATGATGAATTGTTTACCCTGTACCAGCGCAAGCAGCGATGAAGACAGAACACCCCAGCACGCTGCGCGGCAACATCAAACGCATCGCCTCACTCTCATGGCCCATGATGGTGGGCCAGATGGCAGTGGTGGGCAACGGGGTGATAGATACCGCCATGACTTCGCGCTTTTCGGCGACTGACCTGGCGGCACTCTCCATCGGTATCTCGATTTACGTCAGCATCTTCGTTGGCCTCAACGGTATTTTGCAAGCCATCTCCCCCGTCGTCGGCCAATTGTTTGGCGCACGCAAATTCAAAAAGATAGGCGCAGAAATCAAGCAAGGCGTATGGCTGGGTGGCTTCCTCGCCTGCATAGGCTGCTTGATTTTATTATTCCCAAATAGCTTGCTCTCCATCGCCCAGGCTTCGCCCACCTTGAATGACAAGGCTGCGCAATATCTGCAAATACTGGCCATCGCCCTGCCCGCCACCCTGGGCTTCAGGATCTATGGCGCACTCAATAACGCGGTTGGCCGCCCCAAGATGGTCATGGCCATACAACTGGCTGCGCTGTCGCTTAAAATCCCGCTCAACACCCTGTTCATATTTGGTGGACTGGGCATACCCGCCATGGGCGGCCCCGGTTGCGCTGCTGCCACCGCCGTCAATGCCTGGCTCATGCTCATCACCGGCTGGCTCATGCTCAAGCACGTCAAATATTATGAATTGTTTGCCCTGTTTGGCACAGGCTTCGTCAAGCCCAACTGGAAAGCCCTGCGCAGCCTGCTGCACCTGGGCATACCCATGGGCCTGAGCTACCTCATCGAAGTCACCGCATTCGCCTTCATGGCCCTGTTCATCGCACGCCTGGGTGAAGTGGCCGTATCCGGCCACCAGCTCACCGCCAACTTTGGCACCATCCTGTACATGCTGCCGCTGTCGATTGCCAGCGCCACCGGCACCCTGGTCGCGCAAGCCATAGGTGCCAAACAAATGCAGGCCGCCCGCGTCACCGGCAATGCAGGCATCATCCTGGCCGCCATGCTGGCAGTGCCTATAGGCATCACCATCTGGTTCGCCCGCGACCTGATTTTGCATGCCTACACATCCAACCCCATCATCATCGCGGCAGCCTTCCCGCTGTTCACCTTTATTTCGGTGTACCAGATTTTTGATGCGATACAAGTCACCACCGCCTTCATCCTGCGCGCCTATAAAATCGCCATCGTCCCCACCATCCTCTACGCCTTTGCCCTATGGGGCTGCGGCCTGGGCGGCGGCTTCATCCTGGGCCTCGACCCGTACAACATCAGCCCCGCCTTCCTGCACGGCGCAGCAGGCTTCTGGATGGCCAACAGCACCAGCCTCGCCATCGTCGCCTTCAGCCTGTGGTACTACTTGCGCATCGTCCAGAAACGCTTCCCTACCCCCGCCATGTGGCGCAGGAACGTAAATTTTGAACAGACAGACCGCACCCCATGAATGACAAACACAGCAAAAGTGGCAAGCCACTTGCAAAATCCTGACGGCTCTGTCATAATTTTGTTCTGCGTTGCCGAGATGGCGGAATAGGTAGACGCACGGGACTCAAAATCCCGCGCCGCAAGGCGTGCCGGTTCGATTCCGGCTCTCGGCACCAAAAGCATTTGCAAGGCTCTCCATGTGAGAGCCTTTTTGCTTTTCTGCGTCCAGTTTTCTCGCTAGCTTACGTTCGCACGACGCAATGCCTCCATTTTTCAAAACTGTACATCGACAAAATAAAATCATGCATTCAATTGCGCTGCAATCAATCCAGCACTCATAATTGTGCTCTAATAAGACGTACAAAAATAGCAAACCTGCCTATTGATTACGGCAAGTTGCAACACCTGATAAAGAGCCAGCAAAACCATGACCAGTCAAGAAGAACAAGAATTTCTCAATAATCTAGAAAAAAAGCTCTGGACCAGTGCCAATAAACTGCTACCGTCGCTCGATGCTTCGCAATACAAGCATGTCATGCTGGGCCTGGTGTTTTTAAAATATGTGTCCGACGCCTTCGACATACGCCGTGACGAACTGATCACGCAATTCAAAAATCCTGATGACGACTACTTTTTAGACCCAGCAGATTTTGAAGGCGGTGCAGACGGGCAAGCCTACCATGAAGAAATAGAGTCAGAACTGGAAGGCCGCGATTACTACATAGAAACCAATGTGTTCTGGGTGCCGCCTGTCGCCCGCTGGCAGTTTTTACGAGACAATAATAAAAGCGCCATAGGCGGCGCGACCATACCTGTCACGATCAAGGGCGAGCAAAAAAAAGTCAAAATCAGCTCAGTCGGCCACTTGATCGACTATGCGTTGGAAGCGATAGAGGCAGAGAACAGCAAGCTTAAGGGCGTACTCAACAAACGCTATACCCAGTTGCAGATAGACCAGTCCAAGCTCGGTGAATTGATAGACCTGATCTCTACCATCCCTTTTCACCATGCCTCAATGTCCAGCAAAGACATACTCGGTCATGTGTATGAGTATTTCCTGGGTCAGTTCGCCCTGGCGGAGGGTAAAAAGGGCGGCCAATTCTACACTCCCAAATCCATCGTCAGCCTCATCGTGCAAATGATGGAACCCTACAAAGGCCGCGTGTATGACCCGGCCATGGGGTCTGGTGGCTTCTTTGTACAATCAGAACATTTCATCACCGCGCACAAGGGCAAGATAGGTGATGTCTCTATCTACGGGCAAGAAGCCAACCACACCACCTGGCAACTGGCCGCCATGAACATGGCCATACGCGGCATCGACTTTAATTTTGGCAAAGAGCCCGCCAGCACCTACACCAACGACCAGCACCCCGATTTACGCGCCGACTTCGTCATGGCCAACCCACCCTTCAACATGAAAGAATGGGACACCGGCGTCAGCGACAACGACCCACGCTGGGTCTATGGCAACCCACCGTCCGGCAATGCCAACTTTGCCTGGTTGCAGCATATGTTGTATCACTTAGCCCCCAATGGCACCATGGGCTTGTTGCTGGCGAACGGCTCCATGAGTTCCAACACCAGCGGCGAAGGCGACATACGCCAAGCCCTGATTGACCATGACCTGGTCGAATGCATGGTCGCCCTGCCCGGCCAGTTATTCACCAACACCCAAATCCCCGCCTGCATCTGGTTTTTAAGCAAAAACAAACTGGCCCGCACCGCCGCCAGTGGCAGAAAACTGCGCAAGCGCAGCCATGAAATACTCTTCATCGACGCCCGCAACCTGGGGTATATGAAAGACCGCGTCTTGCGCGACTTTACACAGACAGACATCGACAGAGTCGCCGACACCTACCACGCCTGGCAAACCGGCAAAGCCTATGACAATGTGGCAGGTTTTTGCTACGCCGCCAGCCTGGCAGAGGTAAAAAAGCATGACTATGTACTGACACCGGGCCGCTACGTCGGCGCAGCAGAAGTGGCTGACGACGGCGAAGCTTTCGCCGACAAAATGGCAAGACTGACGGCGCAGTTGAAAACGCAGTTTGCAGAGTCTGAACGGCTGGAAGCGGAGATTAAGAAGAATTTGGCGGGCTTGGGTTATGAACTCTAATAAAAACACCCGTACCTTGGTTGCGAAGCAGGCAACTACGCAATGGTTGCTTTATACGCTTCCTGACACACTCAACGCGAGAATTGAGTTATGAGCGCAAATTGGGTCACTGTTAAGTTAGGAATTGTCGTTGAGTCTTGTTTAGGAAAAATGCTAGATCAAAATAAAAATAAAGGAGAATTTTATCCGTATCTTGGCAACAGCAATGTTCGATGGGGAAGTTTTGATCTTTCAAATCTAGCAAAGATGAAATTTGAGGAAACTGAGTTTCTTCGATATGGCTTAAAAGATGGTGATTTGCTGGTGTGCGAAGGCGGAGAACCTGGCCGCTGTGCTATTTGGAAAAATAATATTCCTAATATGAAATTTCAAAAAGCATTGCATCGCATTAGACCAAAAAATCAGTTGAATAACTATTACCTTTACTATTGGTTCAAGTTATCTCATCAATTGGGTAAGTTAGAGCCATTTTTTACCGGTACAACAATTAAGCACTTAACAGGTAAAGCGCTATCGGAATTAAACATTCAGTTGCCTCCATTGGACTATCAATGGAAAGTTGCAAATATACTCAAAAGCCTTGACGACAAAATCGAACTCAACCGCCAAACCAACCAGACCCTGGAGCAAATCGCCCAAGCCATGTTCAAAAACTGGTTTGTCGATTTTGAACCGACACGCGCCAAAATCGCCGCCATTGAAGCAGGCGCAACAGCCAAAGAAGTCGAACGCGCAGCCATGTGCTCCATCAGTGGAAAAACTGATGAAGAACTAGATCAACTCGCCCCTGAAGTGCTGCAACAACTAAAAGTCACCGCCGCATTATTTCCTGATGCTTTGGTGGAATCTGAGTTGGGGGAAGTGCCGGAGGGGTGGAAATTAAGTGAAATTGGTAATGAGGTGGATATTGTCGGCGGAGGAACGCCAAGCACGACAAACTCTGAATTTTGGGAAGATGGCGATCATCACTGGACCACACCAAAAGATATGTCCAACTTAACAGATAAAATTTTGCTGCAAACAGAGCGAAAAGTTACAGATTCTGGTTTAAAAAAAATTAGCTCAGGACTACTTCCCATAAATACGGTATTGATGTCCTCACGTGCCCCTGTCGGATATTTGGCTATTACAAAAATTCCTGTGGCAATCAATCAAGGTTATATTGCAATGAAATGCAACGATGTTCTCACTCCTGAGTACGTAGTACAGTGGGCGCAATCCGTAATAGATGAAATCCAGCAACGCGCAAGTGGTACTACATTTGCAGAAATCAGCAAAAGGAATTTTAGAGTGATTAAGGTGCTCGTTCCAAAGGACGCACTTGTTCAATCCTATTCGAGAGTTGTTGGTAATTTATACGAAAAAATAAGTTCCGCGTTAAAAGAGACTATAGCGCTGGCTGAACTACGAGATTCGTTGTTACCTAAATTATTATCCGGCGAAATAAAGGTCAGCAATGTCAATTGAAAAAGTAAAAAAAAGCACAGACTTAATTGAAACTGTAGAACAATTTTTACAGACCGGATTTTCTGCCAATCAAGAATTCAATGACGCTATCAATGGCACTGAACCTTTTACAATCCGCAGCATAAAAGACCCGGAAACTACTTTCAGCTACGATGCCAGCGAAATTTTGTATTGGGTAGATCGTAGTGCATACTGGGACGAATTTGATAGTTGGAATGGATTGCAAATCAAAGAAAAATATTCGGAGTGCTTGGATTTTCTCCATACCTCGCAACAAAAATCTGTGTTTTTTGATTTAGTGGAACTCATACGCCGAAAAAAAATAGCCCCATTTTTGGGTGCAGGCATTTCTAAATCTGCTGGCTATCCAATGTGGGGGGAAGCCCTTCTGGCCTTAAGTGAACGCATTAAGACCCTTGAAGAAAATCTGATCTCCAATTTGCTATATAAAAATCAGTATCTGGAAGCAGCACAAGCTATAGCCAATGCGTCATCAGTCCAACTTGAAAACTACGTCAAAACAACGTTCAGGGCCATTTTTGACGATGACGCAGAACGAGGAAAAATTCCACAGATATTCAGATTATTGCCGAGGCTATCCAGCGGCTGCATTATCACCACAAATTTTGACGCACTCATTGAAGAGACTTTCAAAATTAAGGGAGCTCCGCTGAACGATGCTTATATGTATGGTATTCAAGCTGGTAACAATTTCGTACAAAGGCTGTTAAAAGGTGATCGCTGCATCCTAAAGTTACACGGTGACGCCAGTCAGCCTGGCACGTATGTTTTTACTGAAGACCAATATCAGCATGCCTATGGCAGCCCCATAGACTATAGCAAGCAATTGCCCAGGGCATTGCGTCAAATTTATATCAGTAACTCTTTGCTGTTCCTTGGCTGCTCTTTGGAGCAAGACAAAACACTGGAATTATTCCAAGAAGTAAAAACGAGCCGCGCTTTTGACATCCCTGATCATTTTGCCTTTTTACCTGACGTAAGCGATGCACATAAAAAGCAGGCGACGGAAGACCGCTTACTGACTCTGAATATTCGTCCTATCTGGTATCCAGACAAAAATTACCACGAAATGCTGCCTTTACTAGTTGAATTAGCCACTGATGTTGCAGAGCATCGCTTGAATTTGAGGTAATGATGGTTACAGAAGATCAACTCGAACAACTCTGCCTGGACTGGTTCCAAGCCATAGGTTATGACTATGTCTGCGGCTACGACATTGCGCCTGATGCCAGCAGCCCGGAACGTAGCGATTACCGCCAGATTGTTTTGCAGGGGCGCTTGCTGACTGCCTTGCAGGCGATTAACCCGCACATCCCTGTTGCAACCCTAGAGCAAGTGGCAGTGCAGATCAACAAGGCAGAAACACCGGTGCTGATCAAGAATAACAAGGCTTTTCACCAGCTTTTGCTGGAAGGCGTGAAGGTAGAATATAAGGTAACTAGTGCCAATGGGCAGGCGGAGTCGAAGACCGATTATGTGCACTTGATCGACTTTGCCCATGTTCACAATAATCAATTCCTGGTCGTCAATCAATTCACTTTGGTCGGCAGCAAGGGTAACCGCCGCCCGGATGTGCTGGTGTTCATTAATGGTTTGCCGCTGGCGGTGCTGGAATTGAAGAATCCGGCAGATAAGCATGCCGATATCTGGCAAGCCTACCAGCAATTGCAAACGTATAAAGAAGAAATACCCGACCTGTTTATTTTTAATGAGGCGGTCGTCGTCAGCGATGGCGTGGTGGCGCGAGTGGGTTCGCTCACTGCCAATAAAGAGCGGTTTTTGCCCTGGCGCACGGTAGCCAATGAAAATGATAAGCCACTGTTTGAATTTCAGTTAGAAACGATAGTAAAAGGTTTCTTCAAGCCTGAGCTGTTGATCGACTATCTGCGTTACTTCATTTTGTTTGAACAGGATGGCGATACCATCGTTAAAAAAATCGCCGGTTATCACCAGTTTCACGCGGTGCGTGAGGCGGTGCGGGCTACGGTGATTGCGGCGCAACGGCCCACCTTGCCAGGCATTGCCGAGGCACGCGCCAATTATGCTGACCGAGTGCAGCCCGGCTCTGGCAAGGCGGGGGTGGTGTGGCATACACAGGGGTCGGGCAAGTCTATCTCCATGGTGTGTTATGCCGCCAAGTTGCTGGCGCAGCCTGAAATGCAGAACCCGACCATCGTCGTGGTGACAGACAGGAATGACCTGGACGGGCAGTTGTTTAATACCTTTAGCATGTCCACCGATGCCTTGAAACAAACGCCAGTGCAAGCAGGCGATCGGGACGATTTGCGCGAACTGCTGTCGTCCCTCCAGGCAGGCGGTATCATTTTTACGACGGTGCAAAAGTTTGCGTTGTTGACCAATGAAATCGCCCACCCCGTCTTAAGTCAACGTCACAATATTGTGGTGATCAGTGATGAAGCACATCGCAGCCAGTATGGCGACAAGGCAAAATTCAATAGCAAAACCGGTAAATACACTTTCGGTTATTCCAAGCACATGCGCGACGCCTTGCCGCAGGCGACTTTCATCGGCTTTACCGGCACGCCAATAGATAGCAGCGACAAAGACACGCAAGCGGTGTTTGGCGAATATGTGTCTATCTATGATATTCAGGATGCAGTTGATGATGGCGCAACAGTGCCTATTTTTTATGAGTCACGCCTGGCGAAACTGGACATCAACAAGGCTGAGATTGAATCCTTGAATGAGGATGTCGATGAAGTCATCGAAGATGAGGAAGACACAGCCACGCGGGAAAGCACCAAGTCACACTGGGCAACGCTGGAAAAACTGGTCGGTAGTGACCCGCGTATCAAGCAGGTGTGCAAAGACCTAGTGGCCCATTTTGAAACTCGCATTGCCAGTATGCCAGGTAAAGGCATGGTCGTTTGCATGAGCCGCCTTATTTGCGTGGACATGTACGATGCCATCGTCAAACTTAAGCCTGAATGGCATGACCTTGACCCGGCCAAAGGCAGTATTAAAATTGTGATGACGGGTTCGGCCTCAGACGATGCCAAGTTGCAGCCGCATATATATAGTAAAGAAACGAAGAAGCTATTTGAAAAACGCTTTAAAGATGTCAACGACCCTTTGCAACTGGTGATTGTGCGCGATATGTGGCTGACAGGTTTTGATGCACCTAATTGCCACACCATGTACATCGACAAACCGATGACGGGGCATAATTTGATGCAGGCGATTGCCAGGGTGAACCGGGTATTTAAAGATAAACCCGGCGGCTTGGTAGTTGACTATATAGGCATTGCCAATGAATTGAAAAAGGCACTGAAAATCTATGCTAGCTCAAACGGTAAAGGGCAGCCTACTCACAATACCGATGAAGCCTACGCGCTTTTATTAGAAAAAGTCGACATGGTGCGTGGCATGTTCCATGGCTTTGATTACAGTGCCTATGAAACCAAGGCATTGCAGCTCTTACCTGGCGCGATGAACCATTTGCTAGGTTTGCAGGGTGCAAATGGTGAGTTGGACGGTAAGAAACGCTACCTGGATGTGGTGGCGGCTTTGGGTAAGGCATATTCCTTATGCAGTACTCTCGATGAGGTGGAACCATACAAGAAAGAAATTGCATTCTTGAGCGCGGTAAGAAGCGCCATCACTAAATTTACCACCATAGACAAACGCCGCACGGACGAAGAGAAAAATACTGCACTAAAACAGATTATCGATAATGCCATCATTGCAGGTGGTGTTGACGACATTTTCCAGATGGTCGGTTTGGATAAACCCAATATCGGTCTATTGTCACCAGAGTTTCTGGAAGATGTAGCGCGTATGCCGCAAAAAAATCTGGCGGTGGAATTGCTGGAAAAGCTATTGCGCGACGAAGTCAAAGCCCGTATGAAAACCGATGTTATTTCTGAGAAAAAATACTCAGACCGTATTCTGGAAACGCTGCGCAAATACCATAACCGCGCCATTGAAACGGCACAAGTGATTGAAGAACTCATCAAGATGGCCAAGGAAATGGCCGCCGATGCCGAACAGGCAGAAAAGATGGGCTTGAATTCAGACGAGATTGCTTTCTACCGCGCCTTGATACAAAACGAATCAGCGGTAAAGGAGCTGGGGGACAATAATTTACGTGAATTGGCAAAATACGTGACCGAGCAACTGCGCAGCTCAACAACGGTGGATTGGCAAGTACGTGAAAGCGTCAGGGCAAAATTGCGTAATCTGGTCAGGCGTGCGCTAAGAAAATGGAAGTATCCACCTGACAAGGCGGATGACGCGGTCGAGTTATGCTTGAAACAGGCTGAAGTGTTAAGTGAAAGCTGGACTCATTGACAGAAATAATTTAAAAAGTTTATACGCATTACTACAGCCACTTTTTATGCCGTACAAGATTCAGCTAAAGCACTTTACCTGATCAATTCTATTATGACTATACCTGACTATCAAACACTGATGCTGCCTTTACTGCGCATTGCAGCAGATCAAGAAGAGCATCGGTTTCGTGATGCAGTAGAAAAACTGGCTCTGGAGTTTACTATCAGTGACGAAGAGCGCAACACCATGCTGCCGAGCGGGACAGCGCCATTGTTTGATAACAGGGTTGGATGGGCTAGAACCTATTTAAAACAAGCAGCCCTGCTTGAATCAAGAAAACGCGGTTTTTTCATGATTACGACCCGAGGAAAAGAATTGTTAGCCAGCAATCCGAATCGAATAGACAATTCAGTCCTCGAAAAATACCCCGAATATCTCGCTTTTAAATTAAGGCGGAATGAAGACAAACCTGCCAATGCGTCGCTGCTACCAATCAATAGCGGGATAGCAAATATGGCAATAGAACAAGCAGAGCAAACACCAGAGGAATTATTTACGCAAGCCTATCAACGTTTGCGAAACAATCTGGAGTCTGAATTACTTGAGCAGGTCAAAGCTTCATCCCCTGCTTTTTTTGAGCGCCTTGTTATCGATCTGTTAGTAAGCATGGGCTATGGTGGCTCTCGGCAGGATGCAGGAAAAGCAATTGGCCGCAGTGGTGACGGCGGCATAGATGGCATGATTAAAGAAGATAAACTGGGCCTGGACGTAATTTATGTTCAGGCAAAACGCTGGGAAGGTACGGTTGGTCGCCCCGATATTCAAAAATTTGCAGGAGCACTGTTAGGCCAGCGAGCCAATAAGGGCGTGTTCATTACGACTTCCAGTTTTTCAAAAGAGGCAGAAGAATACGCCAATAGCATTGCATCCAAGATCATCCTTATTACTGGTGAACAATTGGCCACGTTCATGGTTGACCACAATGTCGGGGTGTCATCAGTCAGCCGGTTTGAACTAAAACGTATAGATTCTGATTACTTTGAGGGTGAGAATGTGTAAGTTCAGTTAATCAACCGCCAGCGATCTGGTATTGCTCTTCCATGCACATTCCACAAGTAAGGAGGAGAGCATGGATCTTATGAAGTCCTCCCCCCTCAATACCTATGCTCATCCACCAAATGCTTATTAAAACTGTACTTGCTACCACCTTGCAGCACATCGGTCAGGCGTTTGGGGTTGGCGGATGAGATGAAGATGTCGGCGATGCCGTCTTTGACGCGGAACTTGGTGGCGGGGCTGAGGATGTTGTTAGCTTTGATCATCAAGTGGCGGATGATTTTGGCTTTTTCGCTGCAGATAAGGAAGTGGTTTTCTTTTCTGAAGTTGGTCAGGGGGATGTTGAGCCACCAGCCTTCGTCGTTGCCGTAGCGGACGACTTGGGAGAATTGGGTGTTACCTTCGTTGAGGACGTTGGCTTGCAGGGAATCGTTAGCGATTTGGATGGCTTCGGCTTTGTTCATTTTTTTGTCTTCTTTGGCGTTTGGGTGGGGTTCAGTGGTTAAATTGCTACTGGGTCTGCGATGAAAACCCATCCCCATCCCTGCCTTCCCCTTGAAGGGGAAGGAGTTTCAAGGCGTTATTGTAAACCTTAAGCCAGGCTTTTAGCTTCGTTGGTTTACTGTCCGTCATACATTGCGTTAAACTGTATGCATATACAGTTATTTAAACGTGCGCCCTGTCCCATGCTTGCCAATCTGGATAATCCCTTCTATTACCTTGAAAACTTTCAGGCCGTGCTGGACTGGGTGGGCGGGCGGTATGCGGATTTATTGGCTGGTGATGAGCAGGCGTTTATAGCCCAGTTTGGCAGCCTGCCGCAGGCCTCGCGGGCTTTGTTTGTGCGGATGGTGATGCGCAAGGGTTGCGTGTTCAGGGCCAGCAAGCTGGTGTATGGCGAGATTGGTGATACCTGTGCAGCCATGCAGGCGCTGGTGGATGTGGGCTGGGTGCAGGCTGATCCTGAGCTCGATATTGCTGGCTTGTTTGATTTGCTGCAAAAACCTGAGCTGGCGCTGGTGTTGGCGATGACGCCTGCTGAAAAGAAATTGCCCAAGCCTGAGCAACTGGGATTGTTTGGTTTGCGGCATACGAGTAGCCAGGCGTTTTCTGCCTGGTGTTCCGATTCTGTGGATGATGTGGCTTACCAGGTGCTGAACAAGGATTTGTGTGACCGTTTGCGTTTGCTATTTTTTGGCAATCTGTATCAAGACTGGTCTGAGTTTGTGTTGTCTGACCTGGGTATTTTTCAGTATGAGAAGGTGGAGTTTTCTGCAGCCTCGCGTGGCTTTGGCTGTCGTGCGGATATTGAGGCTTATCTGGCTTTGCATGTCTGTCGTGAGGCTTTTCATGCGGAGCAGCCTGTGCCTGAGGTGCTGGCGCAACTGGCTGCGACAGATTTGCATGCAATGGACAATGCCTGGATTGCCAGCCGCCGTAACCGTTTGCTGTACCAGATTGGTGAATACCTGGAAAAGCAAAAAGACTGGGCGCTGGCGCAGCAGGTGTATGCGGGCTGCACTTACCCTGGTGCGCGCTTGCGGGCTATACGTGTGCTGGAGAAAAGCGAGCAGACGCAGGCTGCCTATGATTTGCTGACGCTGGCGCAGCAAGCGCCTGAGAGTGAGGCAGAACATCAGCAGATCAGGCGTATTGAGCCGCGACTTGCCCGCAAGCTGGGGTTAGCCAAAGCCGCCAAAGTGACTAGTACGCCGCCGATAGAACTGGGCTTGCGCCTGCCCTTCCCGCAAGAAGATTATGTGGTCGAATATGTAGTGCGTGACCATTTGCATACAGATGATGCGCCTGTGTTTTATGTGGAGAATGCGCTCATCAATTCGCTGTTTGGCTTGTTGTGCTGGCCTGTGATTTTCAAGGCGATACCGGGGGCGTTTTTTCACCCCTTCCAGCGTGGGCCTGCGGATTTATTGAGTGCCGATTTTCAGACGCGGCGGGCGGATGATTTTGCTGCCTGTTTTGCGCAACTGGACACGGGAGCTTATCGCCAGACCATACGGCAAACTTATGCGGCCAAGTCTGGTTTGCAATCGCCCTTTGTGTTTTGGAGTGCTCTATCAGAAGATTTGCTGGAGATGGCGCTGGCCTGCATACCTGCACAGCATTTGAAGCATAGTTTCGAGCGCATCTTGCTCGACATACGTGCCAACCGCAATGGCTTTCCTGACTTGATACAGTTTTGGCCGCAAGAGCAGCGTTATCAAATGATAGAGGTCAAAGGGCCGGGCGACAAGTTGCAGGATAACCAGAAACGCTGGCTGGACTTTTGTGCCAAGCATGATATGCCGGTGGCTGTTTGTTACCTGGAATGGCAAGAGGCTGAACAGTGAGCACCGTAAGCACCGGCAGCTATACCGTCGCTGTACGTGCCCTGTGTGAATTCACGGCCAAGCAAGGTGATCTGGATTTGCGTTTTACCCCCTCCCCCACAGCCGAGCAAGGCATGGCCGGGCATGCGACGGTGGCCTTGCGCAGAAACAGCAGTTATGAGCGTGAAGTGACGCTGGAAGGCCAGCATGGCGGCTTGCATGTGCGTGGCCGCGCCGACGGTTATGACCCTGACTTGCAGCAAATAGAAGAAATCAAAACTTACTTGGGTGATTTGCATGCCATGCCAGACAATCACAGGCATCTGCATTGGGCACAGGCCAAGGTGTATGGGCATTTGCTATGCCAGAAACTGGGCTTGCAAAAGATTAGTGTGGCGCTGGTGTATTTCAATATACAAAGCCAGAAAGAAACGGTGTTGCAGCAAGAGTTGCTGGCTGCTGAATTGTCAGATTTTTTTGCTTTGCTGTGTGGCCGCTTTATTGCCTGGGCAGAGCAGGAAGTGGTACATCGTGCTGCGCGGGATCTGGCTTTAACGGATATGGTTTTTCCGCATGCGACATTCCGGTCAGGGCAAAGGCAATTGGCTGAAGCGATGTACAAGGCCAGCAAGCGCAGCTGTTGCCTGCTGGCGCAAGCACCGACGGGTATAGGCAAAACCATAGGCTCTTTGTTCCCCCTGTTAAAGGCTGCTGCAGAGCATAAGCTGGACAAGATTTTTTATCTGGCGGCAAAAACATCGGGGCGGCAACTGGCTTTGCATGCGCTGGGCAATATTCAAAACAGTACGCCCAGCCTGGGTTTGCGCACGCTGGAGCTGGTAGCAAAAACCAAGGCATGTGAATACCCGGAGGCCGCTTGTCACGGTGATGCCTGCCTGCTGGCCAAGGGCTTTTATGATCGTCTACCTGCTGCGCGTGCTGCCGCGGTTGAGCAGCAATTGCTGGATAAAGAAGGCTTGCGCAGTGTCGCTCTGGCACACCAGGTTTGCCCTTATTATCTGGGCATAGAAATGGCACGCTGGGCCGATGTCATCATCGGTGACTATAACTATTATTTTGATCTCTACGCTTTGCTGCATGGCTTAACGATAGTCAACAACTGGCGTGTCGCTGTGCTGGTGGACGAGGCGCACAATATGGTGACGCGGGCGCGCCAAATGTATAGCGCAGAGTTGCAGCGTGACAGCCTGAAACGTTTAAGAAAAGCTCCGCCACCTGCTCTCAAAAAACCTCTGGACAGCTTATATCGCGCTTGGCTGCAACTAGAAAAAGAGCAGGAAGCTGATTACCAGGCCCATACAGAAATACCTGAAAAACTGCAGGCTGCATTGACGCGGCTTTGTACAGAAATTGGGCTTTATTTTTCTGACAACCCCAGTCAGTTGGCACCAGATTTACAGCAGTTTTACCTGGATACATTGCTGTTCATCCGTCTGGCAGAAAGCATTGCTGATCACTCACTGTTTGATATTAGCAAAGCGCATGGTACATCGACGCTATGCATACGTAATATCGTGCCCGCAGCTTTTTTGACACCACGTTTTGCGGCCAGCCATACGACGGCCTTGTTCTCAGCCACGCTCAGCCCCTGGAATTATTATTGCGATACTCTGGGCCTGCCAGAGGGCACGGCCTGGGTGGACGTGGAGTCGCCCTTCTCTGCGGATCAGTTGCAGGTGCATGTGGTGGATAGTGTCTCAACCCGCTATGCCGATCGTGCGCGTTCAGTTGCACCCATCGTCGCGTTGATGGCGTGGCAATATCAGACCCAGCCTGGCAATTACTTGGCCTTCTTCAGCAGCTTTGATTATTTGGAACAGGTCAGTCGCAGCTTTATCAATGCGCATCCTGATATACCTGTGCGTTTGCAAACCCGGCGTATGCATGAAGCGGATCGTGAAGATTTCCTGGCGCAATTTACTGAGGATAGCCAGGGGATTGCCTTTGCAGTTCTGGGTGGCTCATTTGGTGAGGGTATAGATTTGCCAGGTGCGCGGCTGATTGGTGCTTTTATTGCTACGCTGGGTCTGCCGCAACTCAATCCCATCAATGAACAGATCAAGCTGCGCATGGATAAGATTTTTGGGGCGGGTTATGACTATGCTTATCTTTACCCTGGTTTGCAAAAGGTGGTGCAGGCTGCGGGGCGGGTGATACGGCAGACGGATGATAAGGGTGTGGTGTATTTGATTGATGACCGCTTTGCGCGTGGGGATGTGCGGGCTTTGTTGCCGGGATGGTGGGCGGTGAGGTAGCTGTATCGTGCCTTGTAGTTTGGGCTTCTCGTAGGTTGGGCCGGGCCTCGCTAGGCTACCCTTCGTAGGTTGGGCTACGGGGCATCAGCCCAACACTGGGCCTCTGCAAACGTATACGCTATTTAAACGCTGAGTGTTGGGCTGGTGAAGCGTAGCCCAACCTACGTCTCTTGCACCTCGCCCCGCCCACAATCAACACAAACCCTCCATTAAACAAGTAAACCTTGTTATTTAACGAAACAATGTATATATTAATGGAACTCAATCACCATTTTTATAGAAGTTGGTCTCGATTATGAAAACTTCCAAGTCCCAGCAAGAGCAAACTAGGCGCACGCTGATACGTACTGCCGTTGATCTGATTACGGAAAAAGGCTATGACGCCGCAACCATGAAGCAGATTGCCCGTGAGGCGGGTATAGGTGATGCGACGATCTACAAGTATTTCCCCAGTAAGGAGAAAATCCTGCTGGCTTATTATGAGCTAAGCATAGAAATCACTCTCGAAGTGGCGCAAGAAACGCCGGGCTGGGACGAGTTCACCCTGCAAGAAAAACTGCAAAGACTGGTCGATGCCTTGCTGGAGCTTTTACTGGGTGATCGTGAGTTTGTAGAAATCACACGCGATATCTTTGGCAAATCGCCGCTCTTGATGATGCGTGACAATATGCCTGGCCAGCAAACCCTGAAGCTGGAAATTCTTAACTTGCTGGAAGAGGCAGAACAGCGTGGTGACATTGCGCCTTGCGATTTCAAGAATCTGATCAGTGGTTTGTTTGGTGATTATCTGTTTGCTGTCATCGCCTACTGGCTCAAGGATGAGTCAGACGAATTTTCAAATACCACGCAACTGGTGGATATGACGCTGGCGATACTGGTGTTGGCATTGAAGAGTGGCATCGTCAATAAAGTATCTGAGCTGGCCAGCTTCATGCTGCGCAACCAGTTGTCGCGTATCATGCAAAATGGCTCTGGTTTGCTGGAGATGGTCAAGCTCGTGCAGAATGGATTGGGACGTGGCCTGGGGGATGCGCGATGAACAAGGCTCCACCAGCCAGCAAGCTGGGTAGAAGCACCATCACTGGCCTGGCTCTGGCACATGCCGGAGCCAGCAAGCTGAGACACAAGGCGCGCCAGATGTTGCGCAGCGATGATGACAAGCAGGCTGCGCAAGAAAGGCATGAAGCCGAGCTGGGCCGCATACTTTTCAAGGCACTCAATCAGTTAAAAGGCAGTGCCCTCAAGGTATCGCAGTTGCTGAGTATGGAAGCCGATTTTTTACCAGAAGGCATACGCCGCGAACTGGCCAAAGGCTGCCATCAGGTCACGCCTTTGAATCGCGCCCTGATACATAAAGTCTTTCAACGTGAATTTGGCAAAGCGCCAGAACATTTGTATGCGCAATTTGATGCGCATGCTTTTGCCGCAGCCAGCCTGGGCCAGGTCCATCATGCACAGCTGGCTGATGGCCAGCAACTGGCCGTCAAGGTGCAATACCCTGGCATAGCCTCTGCCATAGGCAGTGATTTGCGTATGTTGCGTGGCATTTTTCAGACCCTGGCCATAGGTAACACCATCTTGCCGCGCAAAGAGGTCATAGACCGCTTTATGAGTGAGCTGGAAGTCAAGATGGGAGAAGAACTCGATTATGAGCACGAGGCCATGCAGCTTACCTGGTTTCATGCCAATGTGAATTTGCCTGGCATTGTCATTCCCAAATGCCTGGACGAGTTGTCAAGCGCGCGGGTCTTGACGATGGAAAAAATCGAAGGCCTTCACCTGGATGCCTGGCTGGCAACCGCGCCTGACCAGGCCCAGCGCAATCACTTCGGGCAATTGCTGTTTGACTGGTTCTGGTACAGCGTTTGTGAACTGGGCCGCGTGCATGCAGACCCGCATCCTGGTAATTTTTTGTTCATGCCAGATGGGCGTTTGGCGGTGCTGGACTTTGGTTGTACGAATAAAATGTCTTATCGTTTTTGTCATGCCATGGCAGGTAGCTGGCACGCCCTTTTGATGAAGGATCAAGTGGAGCGTAATCGCCTCTTGCGCCTGGCTTATATCGATCTGGGCCTGTTTTCTGATGCAGTCACGCAAGATGAATTTGATCATAGCGTCATGACTGCACTTGCCGACTTGCATGCCTGGAAGATGGAAGCATTTCAAAGCAGCCAGTTTGACTTCAGCAATAAATCGCCCTACCCCAAGACCATCAACGCAGAACATAGCAAGCTGCTGTCAGGCATCCTGGCGGGCTGGCATGAAGATGTACCTTATTTTGATCGCGCCTACCTGGGGCTGATGAATATGCTCAGGAGAATGGGAGCTGTCGTCAACACCGAAATAGCCTGGACCAAAGGGAGAAATACAAATGAACACTAAATCTGGCCAACCATGGACTGGCTATTGGCTGATTGCCGTCGCAGGCTTGCATACCATTGCATCGGGTATATTTTTTGGTGATGTATTCATCAGGATGTGGCAAAAAGGATTGTTCAATTCGGTAGGCAGAGATCCTATGATAGGTTTGGCTGTCTGGTTTCTGCTATTCGGGCCTGTTCTCGCGATGCTGGGCGCGGCGATTACGCGTCTGGAAAAATCAGGTAATTTCGACACTAGCAATAAGCTGGACTGGAGCATTTTATTACTCAGCGTGGTCGGCGTCATACTCATGCCCAACTCTGGTTTTTGGCTGGCATTTCCCCCAGCGTTCGCCTTGATATTCCGTAGCTTCACATTCAGCCCGGTGACAACATGATCATGAACTCCAAAGTGAAAGAAACCGCAATCCCAGCCAATAGCAAAATCGCTGAAGATGTGCCCGGTGCCTATTTTTACGACTGCTACCAAACGCCCTTCCCTCATGAAGATTTGAGCGCCATGCAAATCTATATGGATACTTTTGCTAAAACGCCAGACTGGGTGAATGCCTTGATGGGCATACGTAATCGCGTGGTGACATTATTTGGCTTAAAAAATGTGGGCAGGATGAAGAATATGGACAAGAGCAAACCTCCAGAAACCTACCAGGTAGGTGATAAGGCGGGTATATTTTCTCTGGTGTACAAGTCAGATGAGGAAGTCATACTCTGCGATTCTGACAAGCATCTGGATGTCAAGGTATCGGTATCCAAACAAAACCGAGATGGCCAGGCTTTTATTGCACTCAGCACCGTGGTACATGTGCATAATAATCTGGGCCGAGCGTATATGTTTTTTGTGGGGCCAGCGCACAAAGTTATTGCACCTGCAGTTTTAGCCAGGGCATAAAACAGAATTTTCTATTAAGTTGGAGCTAAGCCATATACGTATTTCCCCTCATCATTTTTGTCATGCATTTGTCATAAATCCTCTCTAAGATGAAATCATCAAAACAAAAGAGAAAAGGAGATTAAAGACGATGTTAAGTAAATTAAAACAAAAATACCAAATGATGCGGGCGAGGAATATTACTAAATTTTCCGACTACAGGCGTCAGTTGGTTGATATACCGAATGCAGTATTCTTGCATTGGCAGGCAACAGCAAAAGTTGAATTTCCCGGCATCCCTAGTGATGCCGTTTTTTTTATCCGTGCGGCAGAAGGTTTGATGATGTTTTTCAGTTGCATCAGCCGCAGCAAGCTGGCTTGTGCCCTGCCTTCAAAGGCAGCAGACTCTGTCTGGCATGCCTGGAACAGCTGGTCTTCCATCAATCTGGACAACTTCTGTGGCAAGCATTTCGGTAGCACGATACCGCATGTGGAAGCAGAAAATATGGCTAGCGGTATCGACGTCGCCTTGGCCAATTGTCTGGTCACTGCGCAAAGAGCAGAAGGTATATGGCCAGGCAGGCCGTCTGTCCCTCGCCTGTTTGCCCTGGACCGCCAATTGCATATGCCCAACGGTTATGCCTACTTCGCCAATACCGTTAATATAGGCTTTCAAAATATGAACGCACGCGGCGTGGCTATAGGAAAACCCCACTACCCCGCGAGCTTTGACGCCAGCCAGCTGTTGGCCGCCGGCTTGATAACAGCTTTGGTTTATGAAGAGATGCTGAGTAAACAAGCACAGGCAGCCAAATCCGGTTCTTCATGTGGCGGCAGCAGTTGTGGCGGTGGCGGCAGCGCCGACAGCGGTGGCTGCGATGGGGGCGGATCTGGCTGCGGCAGCAGTTGCGGTGGTGGCTGTGGCGGAGGTTGTGGTGGTTAAGCATCTGGTATCTGCCGACCAGACGCTTTTTGTAGCAAATCGATACAAAGCCCGTTCCACCTGTATCTCGCCAACAGGGTACACTGGCATTTTTATCTAGCCTGCACCGCTATTTATGCCGAATACCCTACCTACTTTGACCATAAAATCATCCACACCGGGTAAAAGACTGATCGCCAGCCTGGTTTTGCTAGCCATCAGCCTGCCCTTGAGCTTGCCAGCCCTGGCAGAGATACGCCTGAACGACCCCATACCGATCAACCCTGATTTAAAAATGGGTAAACTGGAAAATGGCCTGACTTACTATATCCAAAAGAACGATACGCCGCGCAAGAAAGTGGAACTGCGTCTGGTGGTAAAAGCCGGTTCGGTGCTGGAAGATGATGATCAGCAAGGCCTGGCGCATTTCACTGAGCATATGGCTTTCAATGGTTCCAAGCATTTCAAAAAGCATCAACTGATTTCTTACCTGCAATCCATAGGTGTGAAATTTGGTGCTGACTTGAATGCTTACACCAGTTTTGATGAAACCGTGTATATCCTGCCCATCCCTACCGACAAACCTGCCTACCTGAAAACAGGTTTTCAGGTACTGGCCGACTGGGCGCAAGGCGTGGAAATGAAAGGCATCGATATCGACAAGGAACGTGGCATTATTCTGGAAGAAGCGCGCCTGGGCAAAGGTGCCAGTGACCGCATGACACGCCAGTTGCTGCCTGAGGTATTCAATGGTTCCAAATATGCCGAGCGCCTGCCCATAGGCAAGGAAGACACCATCAAGCAATTCAAGCATGATGCGCTGCGCCGTTTTTACAAAGACTGGTACAGGCCAGACTTGATGGCGGTCGTGGTCATTGGTGATGTACAGCCAGCAGAAGCGGAGAAAATGCTGCGCAAGTATTTCTCAGGCCTGCAAAATCCCCAGCCTGAGCGCGCCAGGCCAGAAATCAATATCCCCAAGAATACCGCATCCAAGGCGATGGTGATTACTGACAAGGAAGCTGGCAATAATTTGCTGATGCTGCGCTATCCTCTGGAAAAACAGCCTGCACATGATGTCATTGCCGACTACCGTCAGGATATTATCCGCGGCTTCTACAAATCCATGCTGAACCGCCGCCTGGGTGCCCTGACTGAGCAGGCCAAACCACCTTTCCTCGGTGCGTCTGCCGGCAACGAACAGGTGGTGGCAGGCTATGATTCTTTTATTTCGACTGCCATGTTGTCGCAGGCAGGCATACAGCCAGCCCTGGATGCCCTGATGCAAGAGAAAAACAGCATACGTCAATTTGGTTTTACAGCTGCCGAATTTGAGCGTGCAAAAAAAATTGAAGCGCGTGAATATGAGAGCATGTTCAACGAGCGCAGCAAATCCAACTCTGCCACTTTTGCTGCAGAATATATACGCAATTTCCTGACAAATGAACCTATACCTGGCATCAAGAATGAATACCTGTATTTCAAGGAATTCGCCGACGGTATTTCGCTGGAAGAAATGAACCGCTTCGCCAGACAGGCGACGCCGGATGACAGTGTCAAACTGATGTTTTATGTGGGTTCAAACAAGGAAGGCGAAGCCATACCCAGTACTGCAGATTTGCTGGGCATGGCTGCCAAGGCAGAGCAACAAACCGTGCAAGCCAGAGTAGAAAAAGTAGCCACGGCAAACCTCATGACGACACTGCCCAAACCTGGGAAGATCGTTGATGATAAAGAAAACAAGCTACTCGGCCTGGTGGAGTTGACTTTATCCAACGGCGTCAAAGTCACGCTGAAGAAAACGGATTTCAAGAATGACCAAGTCCTGATGAGTGCACGCCGCGCTGGCGGTTTGTCTATGTTCGCCGATGCTGACTATTTCAATAGTTATTACAGCAATCCGGTAGTATGGGGCATGGGCATGGCTAATTTCAGCCAAAAGGACTTGCAGGAAACACTGGCAGGCAAATCCGCCAATGTCAGAACCAGCATGGACAATTATTCTGAGAGCATAGGCGGAGCGTCGAGCAGCAGCGATATAGAAACCATGCTGCAATTACTGTATCTGCGCCTGACCGCTCCACGCAAGGATGAGGTGATGTTCCAGACCCTGATTAGCGCACAAAAGGAAATGGCCAGGAATAACTGGGCGCGTCCTGAAGCGGTCTTCTCTGAAGCAATTACAACGACGATCTATAAAGATAATCCACGAGTGCCACATCAGGCGAGGGTTGAGGATTTTGACAAGATCTCGCTAGACCGCAGCATGGAGATTTATCAGTCACGCTATGGCAGCGCCAAGGATATGCATTTCATCTTCGTTGGCAGTTTTGATTTGGACAAAATCAAACCGCTGATCGCCACTTATCTGGGCAGCTTGCCAAACACGGATATCAAAACCACCTATCAGGACTTGCATATCGACCCGGTACAGGGGGTGGTCAAGAAAGAAGTGCGCGCTGGCAATGAAGAGAAGAGTACCGTAGTACTGAGTTTCAACGGACCTTCGACTTATACACGGGAAGAAAATGGCCGCTTCCATGCCATGGTGGATATTCTGAACCTGAAGATCATTGATGTGTTGCGCGAAAAACAGGGTTTGATTTACAGCGGCGGCATGAGTGGTTCTTTTGAACGCATACCCAAGGATAGATATAGCATAGATGCAGAATTGCCCTGTAGCCCTGAGAATGTCGACAAGGTCATCGCAGCCCTGTTTGCCGAGATCAAAAAGTTGCAGCAATCTGGCCCACAAGTGGAAGACTTGAACAAGGTAAAGCAGTCTTGGTTAAAAGAGCACCAGCAAGAATTGCTCAGCAATGAGAACTGGTTGAATCACTTGCAAAATGCCATTTATTACAAGACTGAAGCTGAGTCTATATTGACGGTAGAAAAACGCATCAAGGCAATCACACCGGCACAAATCAAGGAAGCTGCCCAGCGTTATTTCAACTTCCAGAATTATGCGCAGATCGTCATGTATCCTGAGCAAAAACAAGAAAGTAAATAAGACCCGCCATCACCATCAAGGGGAGCTCATCTGTAGCAAGATGAGCTCCCCTTGATCTTATCAGCTTGCTATTAATATGGTGCTAATTAAAAGAGAAAGTGTAATTCACATCCACCGCTGACTCAGTGCCGGTACGGCCTATGATGCTGATACGGCGCGTCAACTGCCAACTGAGTTTGATGCCACCACTGGCGTCTGACAAACCGCGCTCTACCGACAATACCAGACCAGGCATGAGGCGCTTGCCGACACTGACAACCTGGTCAGTAGTGGCATTGCTGGTGCCTGTGGAACCGGCGATGGTTTGCCCGGGCAAACGGCTGGAGGAACCATTCGATGACGAGCCTATGGAGAATTCGTCAAAGCCCAGGCCTTGCACTATGTCACGTGGCACATTGCGGCTGCCATCGCCACCAAAGATAGCTGTGGCAGCGGACATCAGCAACGAGGCATCGCCACTGGCGAGCTGATCCGAACCACGCCCCAATACCAGCCACGAGAGTTTTTCTGCATCTGGCACGGCAGGTTCTGACACCAGGCGGACTTGTGGTGCACTGACAGTACCGACAACTTCCACGCCTGCCTCAACCGGCAAACCCTTGCGCAAGGCGCGTATGTTCAAGCCTGGATTGGATGGCGGCCCCTGGAAATTCAAGATACCACGCTCTATGGCCAATTGCTGGCCATAGCCTTCATACGCCCCTTTCACGGTGCGTATTGAGCCATTTGCCTGCAAGGGGCTGCCATCGCTGGAACGCAAGCGCAGGCTACCTTCCAGGCCAGTATCAAGGCCACGGCCAACGAAAACAAAACGTGGCCCCATGTCAAAACTGACATCGACGCGGGTTTTCAAGCCTTTACGGTTACTGTCTGCTTCTGCAGCTTTCGCCACGGCCTTATCTGTCTTGCGTATCACCACGACATCACTGGAAAGGCTGGGAGGTGGCAATTTAGGTAACTTGAAGTAGGCGCCATCAGCCAGTACCTTGCCGGTCAGGCTCCAGATATTATTGGCTTCAACGATATTCGCCTGGCCGGAAACCACCAGCCATCTATCCTTGCGTTGCAAGAGTGGGAATTGGTTCCACTGTGCCTGTATGCTGCCAGTTTCTTTGCCCATGTCGATATCGCCACTGGCTTTGAATTCGCCTTTTTTTCCTATCCAGTTTTCATCGCGGAATTGTGCATGGCGCGGCATATTGGTGACAGTGTTGGAGAATTGCAGGTTCGTCACTTTCAGATGCTTGTCTTCTATCTGCGCATCCAGGCTGCCGTTTGGCAATAATAATCCTTCGGAAGCAAAAGCGATCTCCATCTCACGTCCGGCCAGGTTGGCCAGATAGCCAGGTTTGCCTATGCTGCCAGACAGACGGGCATCGACATTCAGCTTGCCTTTCAATACCAGGCCAGGATTGATGAAAGGCCCCAGCCATTGCAAGTCGGGCACGGCTGCCGTGACCTGTCCGTTTAAGGGGGCACTTGCCAGTATGGTCCAGGCATCATTTTGTTTGCTGAGCTGGGTATTGGCCTTGACTTGCCATTGCCCCAGACGGCTACCGTCTGCCATCAAATTCAGGCTCACATTATCACCTGCACTACCGGGGACCACGCCACCCAGCTTCATCTGCAATTGCACATCCCGTATGCCCAGAGCCACTGAAGTACCTGTGCCTTCTGGATCATTAAAGCGCAAATCACCGCTTTGATGCTGCAACTTGATCTCGCCTTGCGCACTGTCTTTTAATTGTAATTTCCATTGCGCGTTCAAGCGCAGATTGCCGCTGACGGCATGCTGAGGGTAAACCAGATTAGCGATTTCCAGCACATGGACATCACTGAGCTGTCCGCTGGTTTTAAGTGCGGCAGGTGTCCATTCCAGTTCATCAAGTTTCAACTTGCCTAGTGTGCTTTGTATTGACAGGCTGCCCAGGCGCACCGATTGTGCAGATACTTGCAAGGGTGCCGAACTTTGCAAGCGCAAATCAGGTTGGCCATTTAAATTCAAGGCCTGCAACTGGCCATTCCATGACCAGGCAGTGTCGTTTTTCGCATCCGACTGCATGCTGCCATTGGCGACCAGGCTCAGTGTTTGTTTGCCAGGAAAGATGGTTTCCAGGCTCAGTTTATGCGCGTCACGCCTACCCTGTAATTTCAAGCTCAGTTGCTCGAGCTTGTCTGGGTTGTTGTTGGTAGTGCTGGCCGCGCTACTTAATGCAGGCAAATCACCGCCGACATGCTGGGCCACAATCTCGCCGTCAAATTGTCCTTTGGCACCATTGGCAAGATTCAGGCTGGACTTCAAGCGCGCTATGCTGAATTGTTGGCCACCACGCTTGATACTGACTTGTTGTGCCAGAGCTTCAAGATTGCCTGCAGGTTCATTGAAACGGCCACGTAAAGTGGCATCGGCTTTCATATTGCCGCCCAGGGCCAGTTGCCAATTGCTGAGCAAGGGGTTCAGGTGACTCAGGTCCTGGGCATCCAGATTGAGTTTTAAAACGTCATCTGCGCCACCCCAACTGCCTTGCCCTGTCAGGGTATTTTTACCCAGATGCAGGTCGAGTTGCCTGACCTGTATTTGCTGGTCTTGCAGCCAGCGCACATCCATGCCAGCTTGCACAGTCTGCCCGGCATATTGCCCTTGCAATTGCTGCAAGCTGACTTGCACATCAAGGCGCGGCGAGAGTTGGCCATAGGCGCTGAATTCTGCCTGGATACGACCAGCAGGTGTCGCTACCCAGCGTGCCGGATCAAAGTCCTTGAGGCTGGCTTTGAGCTTGAATGCCTGCTTGCCCGCAAAGCTGATATCACCCGCGCCTTGCAGATGTGCGTCTTCAGCTTGCAACTCAAATTTATGCAAATCCAGCAGCAGTTTCTCATGATGGTAACTGGCTTCTGCTTTCAGGCTGGCACGGGTATCTTGCAATTGTGCTTGCAGATTGATGCTTTTATCTCTGGCTGTCTGCGCAGAGAATTTGCCCTGTATATTACTGGCATGCAGGCGCTGATCAATTTGATGCAAGTCTATGTTCACCAGGTTCAGTTTTAAATCTGCCTGCACCTGCGCTGCTTGCCAGTTGATGTCTGCATCACCCTGTAACTTGCCATTACCTGCCAGTTGCACTGCCAGGTCTTTCAAACTCAGGTGCTGGCCTTGCCAGAATAAACTGGTGGTCAGCGACTGCACTGGCAAACCATGCTTGTCTATGCTGGTAGCCTGAGCATTGTGTATCTGAATGGGGCCAGCCAAACCGAATGCCGCCGTCTTTTTCTTGTCTTCACCGACTGGTTTTAATTGCATCAATATGCGCAAGTTTGCTTGCGGTGCGCCCGCCTGCCAGGCAGATGGATCGAAATTCTGGACATCGATATCCAGCTCTTTGACATAGGGCGCAGTAAATGCGCTGATACCAGCCTTGGCATGACCTTGCAGGTTTTTATTTTGCAGAGTTTTGTCGGCGGTATGATCGAGGGCAGCCTCTACTGCCACTTGCATATCATGCAAGCTACCAGAGACTTTGCCTTGCAAGATGACAGGCGGTATCCCTTCCTGGACCTGGCCTTGCAGACTCAACTGGCTATTCAGTTTGAATGGGCTAAGACTGCCCATGTCGGCCACAGCCTTTAAATCACCCCAGGGGCTGCTTGCTGCAGCCTGTGCTTTGAATTGCTGGTTTTGATAGGCAAAACTGCCTGTCAGCGCGCTGAGTTTTAAGTTTTCTACTTGTTTGCCATGCTCGCTCAATGTTGCGATGTGCAAGCGTCCCAGTGCCAACCTGGGTGCATTCACGCCTACAGGCAGGCTCAAGTCTGTGGGCACGCTGGCAGCCTGTTTGCCTGGACGGCTGGCTATGTTCAGTGCGCTTATCTCCAGCGCAGTAATATCCACCTGCTTTTGCCACAATGCGGCTGGATGCCATTGCAAAGCAACCGTGCTGGCATCTATATGCAAATCATGGGAGATGAAACTGAATTGCTCAAGCCTGAGTTCATCGCCTATCGTACCCTGCACGCCGTCAAACTTGAGGCTGCCTGCACTCAATTTTTCTGCCAGGGTGAACAGGCTACGTGTTCCGGTTTCAGTCTTGCAAGCCCATACCAGTACGATGCTGCACAAGACGACAAGCAGCAATACAAGCTTCACTATGAAAAAAAACAGGCGTGACAAAGGGTGCCGTTTTTTTTTCGCGGCTGGTTTTTGTTCGACTTGTTTTTCTTCTGTGCTCATCTTAGAACGCAATCGCGATGGAGAAATCCAGGCGCACTTTCTTGGTCTGGCGACCATAGGCCAGGTCTAGCGCGATCGGACCTGCCGGGGTCTTATACCTGGCACCTACTCCCATGCCTTGCTTCAAGCTCAATTCACGCCAGTTGTCTGCCGCATTACCCACGTCCAGGAAGGTGGCCGCGCCCCAGGACTGGTTCAGCCAGTGTACATATTCTGCGCTGGCCGTTGCCATGACACGCCCGCCACGGGTGCTGCCTATATGCTGTATGCCCAGAGTCTGGTAGCCATAACCACGCACTGTCGTACTGCCGCCTGTGCGGAACAAGTAATCTTCAGGAATGCCTTCTTCATCCTTGGAAAAAACGGCACCAAGTTCTGCACGCAAGATGACGGTATCGGTTTTGCGAACTGGTATCCAGCGCTGATATTTCGCATAGCTGCGTATGAAACGCTGGTCAGACAACAAAGCTTTTTCCGAGGCTGCAAGATCAAATTGCAAAATCTCGCCTTTGCGTGGATCCAAGGCCTGGTCAACATCACGCCAGGTCCAGCCTATGCTGGCAACCAAGGCTTTGCTGACTTCTTCCGCTTCGCCCTCTGAAGCAATTTTTTCCCTGACCATATTCAAGCCCAGGCGCTGCTCCAGATGTCCACGAGTGCTGGTACGTTTGACGCCGAGAGCATTACGGCTTGAACGCACACCGGCAATATTCTCGCGCTCTACCAGCACCCCAAAAGAATCAAGGACATTGCTTTCCCTCGGTGGCAGGTAAATATCTGCATAACCCAGTTGTCGACGTTGCTCCAGCCTGAGGGCACTGCGCAAATCCCAGGCCGGGTCAAGTATATTGCGGTCGCGATAAGCAATCTCACTACGGTAGCCGGTATTGGTGCTATAACCCAGGCCAAAGCTCAAGTCACGGGCCTGGCGTTCTAGCACTGTCACGTCCACTGGTATGGCATCGGCTTTGTCAGGGTCAGGATCAATGCCTACCGCCACAGTCGCAAAATAAGCCGAGTTTTGCAAGCTGCGCTGAAAATCCAGCAAGCGCGAGCGTGAATACACTTCCCCTTTTTTAGGAGGCTGGTAACGATCTATCAACCAGGATGGATAGCGCTGCAAACCTGTGACACGCAATTCACCCAGGGTAAATACCGGGCCACTATCGACTTCGACTTGCAGGATGCCACTATGCTCATCAGCATCTATTTTTGCTTCACTGTTGGTCATGCTGGCAGCAGCATAGGCATCCGCCCGCAGGCTCTCCAGCATTTGCGTCTTGGAATCTGACCAGTCAGCCTCACGGAATGGCTGACCTACTGCCAGGCCCCAGTCTTCCTGCATGGCGCGCCGCCTTTTGATGAGCGCCTTGTCGCCAGCATCAATGGCATCTGCCATGGGGCCTTGTACTTTCAGCGAGACGTTTTCTATGATGGTGCGCGGGCCAGCCTCGACTGTGACGTGGATGAGTTTATTTCCTGTCGTCGCTAACTGGTCGGGATTATCAAACTGGATTAGCGGTGAAAAATAGCCTTCGGTCACCATGATATTGCTGATATCCAGGCGTAATCTCCTGATCAAGGCCGGAGTGATATTTTGTGCCTCGACATTGCTGGCGAATTCAGGGATATGTTCTTTGAGCAAATCTGCCCAATGCGATTTGGCAGCCTGTAATTGCAAGCGTCCGCTGCTGGTCTTGGTATTGGTGGTATTGGCTTCGCCATCCGTTTCGGAAGCTGGCAGTTCTGTGCTGGCAGGTGTTTCAGTCTGCGCCCTCACCGCCCCTGCACTGCAAAGACCAGCACAGATCAACATCAATAAAGAGCGCAGTCTTATCTGCATCTGAGAAAACTCACTTGGTCGCCAGACCAACGCGACTGATACCCAGCTTTTTTGCTTCTGAAATCACTTGTATGACCTCATCATAAATCATGCCTTTGTCAGCAGATACCAATACAGATAGCTCGGGTTTGGCATCATGATATTCGCGCAGCTTTTGCATCAACTGTTTGCGGTCTTTAGCTTCTTCCTTGCTTTCCTGACGGTTATTGCCATTGTTACCGGCCTTGCTATTGATACTGATGGTCGATGCAGCATCGGGCCGCAAGGTGATTTCTATATAGTCAGAGGGTGGCTGGGTAGATTGCCCGGCCGTAGGCAGGTTGATGACGCTGGGATTGGTCATCGGTGCGCACACCATGAAAATCACCAGCAACACCAGCATCACGTCGATATAGGGAACGACGTTGATTTCTGCCTTGAATTTGCGTTTACGTTCGCCACGCAGGGTACTCATGCTCACTCCCTCGCCCTAGCGTGATTGACGCTGGAGAATATTGGAGAATTCTTCGATGAAGGTTTCAAAGCGTATCGCCAGTCTGTCTATATCGTGGGAATAACGGTTATAGGCCAGCACAGCAGGAATAGCAGCAAACAAGCCTATTGCAGTGGCGATGAGGGCTTCGGCAATACCCGGGGCTACCGCAGCCAGGGTCGCTTGCTGCACATTGGCCAGACCGCGGAAAGAATTCATGATGCCCCAGACTGTACCAAACAAGCCTATGTAAGGAGAGACAGAACCGACGGAAGCCAGGAAGGACAGGTGCGATTCCAGCAAATCCATTTCACGCTGGTAAGAAGCACGCATGGCGCGACGCGCACCATCGAGCATGGCACCGGCATCCAGCGTCGCCTTGTTGGCGGTCTTGACCTTATGGTATTCACTCATGCCTGCTTCGAAGATACGTTCCAGCGCACCGCTGGTGTCGCGGCCCGTACGACGGCTATTGGTCGCCGCCGCATACAAGTCAACCAGATTGCCGCCAGACCAGAAATTGCGTTCAAATTCTTCAGTTTGCCCACGGGCTTTTTTAATGGCGAACATTTTGCTGAAGATATAAGTCCAGCTCGTCAATGAAACGCCGAGTAACAGGGCCATGACCAGTTGCACCAGAACAGAGGCATTTGTGATCAGGCTTAAAAATGAGAGGTCTTGGGTAACATTCATATTGAATCAATTCAAAAACAAAACACCGGGCATGTTGTTGCAGCCCTGAAATAAAAATAAACTCAGCCTATCTTTGCCAGCACTTCAGCAGGGATAGCCGCTGGCCTGACTTCTGCCTTGCTGACACAGCCCACCTTGATCTTGCCTGAGGCCAGCAAACGTTGACCGCACCGGGCTTCTTGCACAAATTGTACAGAAGCTCTGCCCAGTTTTTCGACCACGACGGTCAAGCTTAGTTCATCATCAAGTCTGGCGGGAGCATGATACTCGACTGCAGTGGCTTTGACGACAAACATCAGGCCATGTTCATCTGCCATCTCTTGCTGGTTGACGCCAGCTGCCCGTAACCATTCGGTGCGGGCACGCTCGAAAAATTTCAGGTAATTCGCATAAAAAACGATGCCGCCCGCATCGGTATCTTCATAGTAGACCCTGACTGGCCATACAAATTCTGTTTTCATAGTATAAACTTTACCAGCTATTCCAGCTATTAAGGGGATACATTTACTCTTTGTCACTCAAGTCCGCCAGGGTATTGGATAGGCAGGACTTGCCATCCCCTGGCCTTGGGCATGTCATCACTTAATTTGCGCTTATCTCTTGCTTTGCCATTAAACTTGCGCACGACAATGTATTTACCCGCTTCATACCCACCATTGGGGATTACCAATCGCATTTGCTCAGGCTTGAGATACAGCAAACTGGCACGCTCCCGCTCGGCAAACTCCAGGCGCTCCCATTTCTTTCTGGCCGGCTGATATCGAAATAGCAGGCCCTGCATGTAATTGGATGTAAATTCGCCGGAAATCAGCAGTAGTCGCTCTTTACTGCCCAGACATTGAACAGAAACCAAGCTCCCTCTTGAATTATCTTCTTCACCAGGATAAACACCAGCCGTTTTCCCATGCTGACGCAACACGTAAACATGGGTATGGTATATCTCATGATGACGCAAGACCGTGATTTTTCCGCCTGTACCTGAGTCACATTCGATGATTTCTTTCAAGTCCGGCGACAGGCGTAAATTGGCTGCTGACGCAGTAGCTGGCAGCAAACAAGAGAAAATCAGGCAACTCAAAAACTGCTTGAAGCTCACGCAGTAGTGCGCTTGATGACCAGAGGGCCATAACCCTGGCAAGTGGGCATCATCTCTATGTGATTGATATTCACATGCGCTGGCAGAGTCGCTATCCAATAAGCAGTTGCGGCGATGTCTACCGCTGTCAATGGCACTGTGCCCTCATATACTTTGGCTGCAGCTTCATCATTGCCACGGAAGCGCACATTGGAAAATTCAGTGCCACCACACAGGCCAGGAGCGATATTGGTGGCACGTACCCCTGTATCAACCAGATCTGCGCGCAAGTTACGGGTAAATTGCTCGACAAAAGCCTTGGTCGCACCATACACATTACCACCAGGGTAAGGGGTTTCGCCGGCGACAGAACCGATATTGATGACCAGGCCGGTGCCACGCGCCACCATATCCGGCAAAATGGCTCTGGTAACCGTGACCAGGCCCTTGGTATTGGTGTCTATCATGGTGTCCCATTCATCCTGGGAAGCCAGATGTGCAGGCTCAGTGCCCAATGCCAGGCCAGCATTATTGACCAGCACATCTATATTTTTCCATTCCGCACTCAAGCCAGCCAAAGCCTGCTGGATAGAGTCTTTGCTGGTCACATCCAGTGTCACTGGTAATAAAGCTGTACCGAGCTCCGCTTTCAATGCATCGAGCCTATCCGTGCGGCGGGCAGCAGCAATGACTTTATGTCCTTCGTGGACAAATTTGCGGGCCATTTCTTCACCAAAACCTGAGCTTGCGCCTGTAATCAATACGATCATGCTGAATTCCTTCAATTTTTGTAGGTAATATGCCTAGCTGATGTTAACAGCCTATTGCATACTATTTTAAGTGCTTTTGCCGTTCGATACCTAAGTGCTAAAAATTTCATAATATTTACTTGTGCGAAAATTAATTTTTTTATAGCGATGCTGCTACTTGCCGATTCAAACGCCATCACGTAAAATCCTTGCACCATTTCATCTCACGTGACTGGCGAAGTGGCCATATCTGCCCTGTTAGACGGGCAAGCATCCTGGCCCAAGATGGAGATCCATCGGGAAGCGTGAGATTTCGGAGTCAAACTGACTCCAGCCGTGCGCCTGGGTAGCCTGATGGTAAAAGCAATGAGGCTGCCCCTATCCGTTTCAGACACCTCATTAACAACAATCATTGTTTATTAACAGGAATAATCAGGAACCGCCATGTTTGCAAAAAATCATACTCTCGCCAACGTAGATCCAGAACTGTTTGCTACGATACAAAAAGAAAACGTCCGTCAACAAGAGCATATCGAGTTGATCGCCTCTGAAAACTATTGTTCCCCAGCCGTCATGGAAGCTCAGGGCTCCCAATTGACCAACAAATATGCCGAAGGTTATCCAGGCAAGCGCTATTATGGTGGCTGCGAACACGTGGATGTGGTCGAACAACTGGCGATTGACCGCCTGAAGCAATTGTTCAATGCCAATTTCGCCAATGTACAGCCTAATTCTGGCTCACAAGCCAACCAGGGGGTATTCTTTGCTCTGCTGAACCCAGGTGACACCATCATGGGCATGAGCCTGGCAGAAGGTGGTCACCTGACCCACGGCATGCCTTTGAACATGTCTGGCAAATGGTTCAATGTAGTGTCTTATGGTCTCAATGAGCAAGAAGATATCGACTACGATGCCATGGAAAAACTGGCGCGTGAAACCAAACCTAAACTGATCATCGCCGGCGCTTCCGCATTTGCGCTGCGCATAGACTTTGAACGCTTCTCTAAAATCGCCAAAGAAATTGGCGCTTATTTCATGGTTGACATGGCCCACTATGCTGGCCTGATCGCTGCTGGCGTTTATCCTAACCCTGTACCTTTTGCTGACGTTGTTACATCAACGACCCACAAGAGCCTGCGCGGCCCACGTGGTGGCATCATTTTGACGAATGATGAAGCAATCTCCAAGAAGATCAATTCTGCGATTTTCCCAGGCTTGCAAGGTGGTCCTTTGATGCACGTCATCGCTGGTAAGGCAGTTGCATTCAAAGAAGCACTGACACCAGAGTTCAAGGCTTATCAGGAACAAGTCGTCAAGAACGCTGCTGCTCTGGCAAACACTTTGACTGAACGTGGCCTGCGCATTGTTTCTGGCCGCACCGAATCTCACGTCATGCTGGTAGACCTGCGTCCTAAAAACCTGACAGGTAAAGAAGCCGAAGCCATACTGGGTTCTGCCCACATGACTTGCAACAAGAACGGCATTCCTAATGACCCGCAAAAACCGATGGTGACTTCCGGTATCCGTCTCGGCAGCCCTGCTTTCACTACACGTGGTTTCAAGGAAGAGCAAGCTGTCAAAGTAGGTAACCTGATTGCTGACGTACTCGACAATCCTCATGACGCGGCGACGATAGAACGCGTGAAGGCTGAAGTCAAACAATTGACAGATGCATTCCCAGTGTATCAAGCTTAAGAGATTCAACTGAAGCAAGGCTTAAGTATCAGGTAGCACAATAAAAAGCCACTCGCTCGAGTGGCTTTTTTTGTATCAGTCAACTATAAGAAAACTAACGGAGCACCATACGCCATGAAATGCCCTTTTTGCCACAACGATGATACCCAGGTCATCGACACCCGCGTTTCAGAAGAAGGTAATGTGATACGCCGCCGCCGCCGTTGTGCAGACTGTGACAAGCGCTTTACTACCTACGAGCGTATAGAACTGGTGATGCCTGTCATCGTCAAGAAAAACGGCAGCCGCACAGAATATGAAACCGCAAAACTGCGCGCCAGCCTCATGCTGGCCCTGCGCAAGCGCCCGGTATCTGCCGAAGCAGTTGAGACAGCCATACAAAGAATAGAAGAGAAATTACTGTCCAGCGGAGAGCGCGAAGTCATGTCCGGTCACCTGGGCGAACTGGTCATGCGCGAATTGAAACGCCTCGACAAAATCGCCTACATCCGCTTCGCTTCTGTTTACAAAAGCTTTGAAGATGTATCCGAGTTTGCCGAGGCGATACAAGAAGTCAGGAAGAACTGAAACACAAAGTTAAAGATTATCGAGCCTGTAAATAAAAGTGTGTAAGTAATTCTGGTAGATGAACCTCCTATAATGAGGAATTGCCAAAATGACGACAAACGCCATGGAAAGAAGCAAACTGCAGGCGCTGGCCAAAGAGCTAGCGAAA